>JAUVBO010000391.1 GCA_030591195.1 Pseudomonadota bacterium | reverse complement strand
GTTCATCGTGCCCTACCAGGTCACCGGCCGGATCGTCGAAGTGTTGCGCGTGTACCACGGTGCGCGCCAATGGCCGGATCAGTTCTGAGTCACCGGACAGGCTTGGGCTCAGGAGGTCGGGCCAAGCTGGTGCTGGATCGCCGCGACCAGCTCCTTGTTGCCCACGGGCTTGAGGAAGGTCCGGACCGCGCCCACGCTCTTGGCCACATCGAGCAGTGAGTCGGGACCAAAGGCTCGCCCGCCACCGGAGATGGCGAAGATCTTCGCCTCGGGGTTCTCGGCGAGGATCTGCACGATCAGCTCGACCCCTCCGCGATCGGGCATGACGATGTCGGTGATGATCAGGTCGAAGGGACCCTCGGCGACCAGCCGCAGGGCGACCTCGGCGTTCGGAGCGAGGGAGACGCGATAACCGGCGTGCTCGAGCACCCGCCGGAGACTCGCGCGGATCGCCTCTTCATCATCAACTACCAGAATTCGTGCCACTATCGCTGATTGTCCCCTGCCGAAGCGGTGGCGGTCAACTTACCTCACGACCGGCGGCCAGGGCCCTGGTGGGGCTGGCGACACTCGGTCGCGGTGCAAACACCAGCCTCTTTTCCGAGCCGGCTCCTTCCCGGCGAAAACGCGGATCGCATAATCGAATAGCCGTACCTTTATGCTACCATTCGGCGTTCTACTGCCGAGTCCCACCCAGCGTCGGAACGATACCAATGAACAGAGTCGTGATCTGGAATTCGTACTCTTCCAATAACAGCTCGGACTATCGTCTGGTGGCCGAGTTCGAGACGCCCAAACGGGCCAAGGCGATGGCCAAGGAGCTGCGAGCCTTCTTCGAGACCCACGCAGAGGAGCACGATGCAGCCTCTGACGAGGATGACTTCGACTGGCCGGGCAAGCCGACCAGGACCGCCAAGGCGCTCGGCGACAAATACGGTCACACTTGGAGCGAGTATCTGACCTGGGGCGACGAATGCCTCGCGGGCGACGAGCCCGAGGTCGTTGTGGTCGGCAACGCGCTGGTGCTCTACCACAGCTACTGCAGCGGTGGTTTCGGCCCCGACGTCCCGGTGGTCCTCGAGAAGGCCGGCGCCAAGCTACCTGGCAAGGGCTCCGAGGACGGCCCGCCGGTGATCCTCGGCTCGCTCGAGCTGCCCAGGGTCTCCGGGGGACTCGCCGACGAGCTCTTCGAGCTCTTCGACCAGCGCCTGGCGACCCAGCAGCTGTGCGACTGGAGTGAGGCGGAGTGGGCCGAGGTCGAGCACCAGGGCCAGGTCGAGGACGTCAGCTACTGGGTCGACGGCAAGCGCTGCACTTTCACGATCCCGCTGCCGGCCGCCAACATCGAGCCCTTCCGTGCCTACCTCAAGGCCGGCGGCGCGAAGAAGCTCGAGCTTCGCCTGGCGAGCGAGCAGGAGGTCGAGCAGAACCGCCAGCAGGAGGAAGCGCTGGCCGAGGCGGCGGCGGAGCAAGGCGCGGCGGCGACCGAGGCGCCAGCCTTCGACCCGGCGGGCCTGTCGTTTGTCTTCACCGGCAAGCTCGCCGCGATGACCCGCGCCGAGGCCCAGGCGCGCACCGCGGAGATTGGCGGCGAGCTGGCCAAGTCGGTGACCAACACCCTGGACGTGCTGGTGATCGGCGACGAAGGCTCGCCGCTCTACGGCGAGGGCTCCAAGGGCAGCAAGCAGACCAAGGCCGAAGCGCTCAACGCCGCCGGCGCCGCGATCCGCATCATCTCCGAGACAGCGTTCCTGCAGCTGCAGCCAGGCGGCGGAGCAGCCGTGGGAGAAGCGGCGGCCCCGCTGGGAGTCTCAGCCGAGGTCTACGAGGTGCCGACCAAGGGCAAGATCGAGGTCAACCTGCTCTTCGAGGCCAGCAGCCGGGTCGCCGGCGCCGACGAGATCCTCGTTTGCCCGGACGAGATCGTCGCCTTCGCCGGTGACCGCGGTTACACCCAGCGCATCGTCACCCGCGACTGCGTCAAGCGCACGGCCTCGAACGTCAAGTTCCCACGAGCCTGGCTGCAAGGAATCTGGGTCGACGACGACGGCACGTGGTTCGTCGGCGGCGAGAAGGCCAGCCTCTACACGTCTTCGGACCGTGGCAAGAACTGGAAGGGCCGCCCGGCCAAGGGCCTCGAGGCGCTCTGCGAGGGGCGCGTCTGGTCCGTCGCGCGCTTCGCCGGCGAGCTCTGGGTCGCGGGTGATGGCTGTCTCGCCAGGGAGGTAGACGGCACCTTCAAGCGCGTGCCGCTGCCCGGCAAGGAGAAAAAGAAGGTCGTCCACCGTCTGGTGGTCATCGGCGAGGCGCTCTACGCTGTGGGCTCGGGGATCTGGCGCAGCAGCGGCAAGAAGATGGTCAGCGAGCTGGCGAAGAAGAACATCGAGCTGTTCACCCTGGCGCTGACCGACAAGGGCACGCTGATCGCCGCGGGCAAGAACATCAACGACGATAACCACCGGGTGCTGGTCAGTCGCTCGGTCTGGCGTAAGCCCCACGGCGGCGAGTGGGCGCTGCTCGACGAGGCGGCGATCGGCGTCGGCAAACTGAGCGCTGCGGACATCGAGCGCAAGATCTCCTACAGCGAGTTCTATATCGCTGTCGTCTGCACCGGCGGCTTCGTCACCCTCGTCGCCAAGTTCGAGCGACCGACCTCGCAGATGAACGCGATCCGCGTCTCCACCGACGACGGGGCGACCTTCACGCGGCTGCCCGCCCACGGCAAGGCGCTGAGCTTCGGCCCGGTCAGCGCGGCAGTGGCCGACGGTCGCGGCGGGGTGATCGTCGCCGCCTGCGGTGGCGTCTTTTTCCGCGTCTCCCGCGACGGGATCGCGCCGTGGAAAGCCAAGACGAAGAAGGTCGCCACGAAGAAGGTCGCCGCGAAGAAGGCCACGAAGAAGGTCGCCAAGAAGAAGACCGTCGTCGCCAAGAAAAAGACAGCTGGTGGCACGGTTGGCAGGAGCTACCTCTTCACCGGCACGCTGGCCTCGATGGTGCGCGCCGAGGCCAAGGCCAAGGTCACAGCGCTCGGCGGCACCGTAGCCGGCTCGGTCAACAAGGAGCTCGACTACCTCGTGGTTGGCGATCGAGGCTCGCCGCTCTTCGGCGAGGGCAAGAAGGGTAGCAAGATCATCGCCGCTGAGAAGCTGATCGATGGGGGCGCCGCGCTGCAGATCATCAGCGAGACGGATTTCCTCGCGCTGCGGAAGACGTAAGCGGTGCCGAAGGCAAGGAAGCGTCCCGCGAGGAAGAGGTCGCTCCTAGTCGAGCAGCAGCGGCGCCTCGCGGCGTTGCGGGGGCGGGTCGGTGAGGTGCTCGACGAGCGCACGTCATCGGGGGCCTACGTAACGCTGTTCAACGCGAGCGGCGCCGCGGCGCTGCGAACCTTCGAGCGGATCAAGGGCAAGTTCTGGGGGCACCAGATGTTCCAGGCGGTGCAACCCTTCGCGGGCAGGGCGATCGCCACGGCGAAGGCAGGCAAGCCGAGCAAGGCCCGTGCGCGTTTCGCCGAGCTCGGCTACTGGTACGAGGGCGGCTCGGTGGAGGGCCACGCCCTCTCCCTGCAGGGGCTGCTCGGTCGTTACGACCGGCTCGAGGAGCACCCGGCGCTACCTGTTGCTGCCGAGGCGCTCGATGATGATCTCCGCACGCGGTTGGACGCTCGCAACAAGCTGCTCCGGGCCAGAGTGCGGCCTGACGCCGAGCTGCAGCTGGCGCTGCTCGCGGGCGAGCCGGTGCCGAAGGCGAAATACCGGGGTGACGGCGTCGATCACGGCCTTGCCGCCGAGGCAGCCCTGCGCGCCGACGACCTGACCCACGCCGACAAGCGCTTCCGCAAGATGGAGGGTTTCACCCCGTCGTGGTACTCGGCCTTCGCGGGCCTCGGCGACCCTCGGGCCGCGGGCTCGCTCGGCCGGGCGCGGGTGGCGCGCCGGCGTGGCGCCCATGCCCTGGTGCTCAAGCACTGCGCGACCTGCCTCGAGCAGGCGCCGAACAATCCGCAGGCGCTGCTGCTCGCGACCGCCACCGCGCACCGGCTTCGCTTCGGCGATCGGGCGCTCGATCACCTCAAGGCGCTGCGCAAACACCACGCGCTGAAGGAGATCGCCGTCGACGACCTGACGCTGCGCGACGTCGAGCAGCAGCTCGGCAGGCCCGATCTCAAGCGACAGGCCGCCACCGAGGGCGAGGAGGCCTTTGCCCGGGACGATTATAGGGCAGCCGTCGCGGCTTTCGTCCGGGTGCTCGGCAAGGGCCGGCTCAAACTCGACGGCCGTCTGCCGTCTCTGGCTGCCAAGTGGCTCCAATCCCTCGCCCGCAGCGGCGATCACAACGCCCTGCGCGACGCGGGCGACCGCGTCCTCTCGGCGGCGCCTTGGCTCGTCACGGCCAAGGAGGCGCTGGCGTGGGCCCACGGCAAGCTCCGCCAGCGGCGTGTGGGCTCGGACTATTATGCGGGGACGGGCCTCAGCGAGCTCTTCGACGAAGAGCTGACCTACGCTGCCTGGCTGCGGCAGCCGGTCGAGGCGGCGCTCTCGCCGGTGCCGGTGACGGTCGGCCAGCGCGCCGAGGCCCTGATCAACAAGGGCGCCACCGGCGCCGCGGTGACGGTGGTCAACAAGAGCGATGCCCAGCTCGGCGACACCGATCCGCTGCGCTTTTTGCTCGCCGGCGCCATCCACCGCGAAGGCCTCGGCCGCTCCAAGGCCAGGCAGCGCCAGGCCGCCGAGCGGGCCTGGTGCTGGCTCTCGCCCCTGGCGAAGAGGAACCCGAAGCAGGATAACCCTTACTGGATCGAGAC
>JAUVBO010000843.1 GCA_030591195.1 Pseudomonadota bacterium | reverse complement strand
GCTGTCGCCGCGCTCTGGTTGGTCGGGCCGGCGAGCGCGCCGGCCAAGCACCTCAAGCTGAAGGAGGAGCAGCAGGTCAACCCGGGCCTCGGCACGCCGCCCAAGGGGCTCGACCGTTCGACGCCGAACCGCGCCTGGTCGGCGCTGCTGCGCTACTGCACCGCCCAGAACTGGGAGCTCAGCGCTCACCTGCTGAACCTCAACGACGTCGCCGAGGCTGATCAGCGGGTGGTCGGCGCGGCCACCGCGCACAAGCTCTGCGAGGTGCTCATGGCCGCCGGGCAGACCTCGGCCAGCGGCATCAACGACACCCAGCTCGGCCCGCTGGAGGAGGACAAGCCGACCAACTACGTGGTGGTGGCCAAGATCAAGGATCCGCAAGGCGACCAGGAGGTCTGGCTCCGTCGGACCAAGGATCTGGCGGCCAAGCAGGAGGTCTGGGTCGTCACCCGCCAGTCGGTGACGATGGTGCCGGGATGGTTCCAGCACCTGGTCAAGGGCGAGGCGGTGCGCGAGGGGGTCATGGTCGTCAACGCGGGCCTCGGCGCGCTTCCGGCGGACTACACGCTCTCCTCGCCGCGGGCCGCGGCGAGGCTCTTCCGCAGGCTGACCAAGGCCGGTGACTACGCCGCGGCGGCGCGGTTGCTCGATCTGCGCAGCATCGCGGCGGACCAGCAGCAGCGGCGCGGCCCGCGGCTCGCCCGGCGGCTGTCGCTGATCCTCGAGCGGATGCACCCGGGGGGCTTCGGCCACCTGAACAACGACCCCCGCGGCGCGCCGGAGAAGGACATCCCGGTGGAGGAGGAGCTGCTGATCCGCGAGCAGCTGCCCGACAGCGGCGTCCGGGTCGAGCTGCGCCTGATCAGCATCCCGCGCAAGGGCCAGTCGACGGTCTGGCTCGTCGCTGGAGCGAGCGTCGACGCGATCGACGGGATCTACGGCAAGGTCGGCTACGGCTTCGCTGGCGACTACCTGCCGCCGCTCTTCTTTCGTGTGCAGTTCGCGGGGGTGCAGCTCTGGCAGTGGATCGGCCTGGCGCTCGGCCTGGTGCTCGCGCTGCTGCTGGGCTACTTCCTCGGCTTCTTCGCCCGCAAGGTGCTGCTACGCCTGGCCCGGATGACCAAGTGGGCGTGGGACGACGAGGTGGTCGTCGCCACCCGCGGGCCGCTGATCCTCGTCTTCTTCGCCCTCGGGATGGTCATCGTCAGCGGCTTCCTCGCCCTGGCCGCCGGTCCCCAGCTCGCGGTGATCCGGATCTGCAAGCTGGTGTCGGTGCTCGGCATCGGCTGGTTCCTCGTCCGCACCGTCGACGTCGCCGGGGTGATCCTCCACGACTTCTTCAAGAAGCGTGAGGACGTGATGGGGATGGCGATGGTGCCGGTGGCGCGGCGGATCTTCAAGCCGATCATGGTGCTGATGGTGGTGATCGTCGCCCTGCAGAACGCCGGGGTCAACGTCACCGGGCTGCTCGCCGGTCTCGGCATTGGCGGCCTGGCGCTGGCGATGGCCGCCAAGACCACCGTCGAGAACATGCTCGGCGGGATCACGATCGCCTTCGACCGGCCCTTCGTCGTCGGCGAGTACGTCACGATCGGCGACCTGACGGGGACTGTCGAGGAGGTCGGGCTGCGCTCGACACGGGTCCGGACCCTCGCCCGGACCGTGGTCACGGTGCCGAACGGCCAGGTCGTCGACTCGAAGATCGAGAACTACGCCAAGCGCGACCGGGTCCGCTTCGAGTTCGCGATCGGCGTCCAGTACGACACCTCGATCGACCAGCTGCGCTTCATCATCGACGAGATCAAGCGGGCGCTGGTCTCCCACGAGAAGGTCTGGCAGGACTCGTTCCGTGTCCGCTTCGCCGGCTTTGGCGACTCGTCGCTCGACGTCGGGGGGTTCTGCTACATCGACACCACGGACTTCAACGAGTTCACCGCCGTGCGCGAGGAGCTCTACATGACCGTCGCCAGCATCGTCAGCGAGGCGGGCGCCGAGTTCGCCTTCCCGTCGCGGACGATCTACAACGGCAAGGCCTTCGAGGCCGACGGCAAGAAGTCCAAGGCCGTCAGCAAGGCCGTCGAGGAGCGGATCGCCGCTGGTGACTGGACGATCCCCGAGATCCCCGACGAGGTGCGCGAGCGGCTGCAGCCGAAGTCGTAGCTGCGCGAGTCACCCGTCGCGGCCGCCAGGGACCTCGAATCTCACGGCCGGGTCCTCTATAATCGCCGCACTGCTGGCAAGGAGAGCCGGATCTCGAAGGACGGTCGCTGCACGGTGACCGCCGCCGAGATGAGGTCGTCGGGGGCGTTTGCCACCTTGTGGGGAGGGAAAGGGCGCTCGCGACCGTGCCCGCTGTGGCGAACGAGATCTGGATGCCCGAGAGTTCCTCGACCGAGCAAAAGGCGACCTAGGAGAAGATGATGAGATCGATATCTCTCGGTGTTTGGTGCCTTGCCCTCCTGGCACCCACGACCGCGGTGGCAACGCCGTCGCCGCAGCAGATCGTCGAGAAGGTCTTAGCCCTCGACGTCTGGGGCATGCAGAGTGCGGAGATCAAGGGCACCGCGGTGCTCAAGGACAAGAAGGGCCGCAAGCGCGTGCTGACCTTCAAGAGTATGTCCATGCGGTACAAGGGGCACCTCAGCAAGAGCCTGGTGCAGTTCACCAGCCCACCCGACCTGGCCGGCACCAAGTTCTTGCAGATCCAGAATGACAGCCGTGACGACGACCGGTATCTCTACCTGCCGGCGCTCAGGCGCTCAAGGCGGGTGGCGGCCGGGCAGCGAAGCCAGTCGTTCATGGGAACGGACTTCAACTTCGCTGATCTCGATCAGCGAGACCTGCGCAGCGGCAAGGTCCGCGCCGTGGCCAACACGAAGATCGGCAAGTATGTTTGCCACCGGGTCGTGGTTCGTCCCCAACGCAAAGACAGCCCGTACTCGAAGCTCGAGGTGGATGTTCGCCAGGACAACTACGTCTTCCTGAGGATCAGGATGTACGACCGGGCGGGGGTGCACTGCAAGACACTCAAGGTGGCGCAG
>JAUVBO010000186.1 GCA_030591195.1 Pseudomonadota bacterium | reverse complement strand
GGCATCGCCTGGCGCTGGCAGCCGGGCGCGACCCAGGGCCTGGATGACTACAGCGACCCGAGGACGATGTCGCCGGTCGAGAAGTACGACCTGGTGTTCGGCAACCTGTCGGACAGCTGCGCCGACGCCGACAAGATCACCGTGGCCGGCCGGACCTTCTGCCCGGTCAAGATCCAGTGTGGCACCAACAAGTGCGAGGACGCCGACCTGAACGCGGTCGACTGCGCCAGCGACGACGCCAAGTACTGCGTCAACTTCTCCTGGAGCGACAAGCAGGACGGCTGCCCGGACAACCCCAAGGAGGGCGTGACGTGCATGCCGGTGAACAACATCCTGACCAAGGTCATCGGTCCGGCGACCAAGTGGGAGCTCGAGAACCACGGCAACTTCCAGAGTGTCTCGCCCGATAGCTGGTGGGGCCACTGCAACGGCTGGGCCTCCTACGCCACCGCCGAGGCGCTGAAGTTCCCGAAGGAAGATGTCTGCGTCAAGCTGGTCGACAGCAAGATCACCCGCTGCACCTCCGTCGCCACCGAGGTCCAGCAGTGCGGCGACACCGACGCGACCACCGGCTGCGTGCTCTTCCGCATGGGCGACATCGAGGCGATGATGTCCGAGGTCTACTTCTCGGACGCGGCGACCTTCACCGGCAAGCGCTGCAACGTTCGTCCCGACGACATCGAGTACGACGAGATGGGTCGGCCCAAGGATGACGAGTGCCGCGACATCAACGCCGGCACCCTCCACGTGGCCGTCACCGGCATGATCGGCACCGGCGTGACCCCCTTTGGCGGCGGCGACACGACCAAGCTGGCCTTCGTCATCGACCACAACTGGGACCACCAGGTGTGGAACTTCCCGCTGGTCCGCTTCCAGTTCGACAAGGTGGCCAAGATCGCCCAGGACGGCAGCAACTGCGACCCGCCGCTGCCCACCGCCGAGCAGGCCGAGGCCGACGGCGACGCCGTGCTGGCCGAGATGCTCCGCACCCAGCCGCTCGACCGCGTCTGCGCCGCCCGGATGGTCTCGCTGGCGAGCGACGGTGACTACAGCAAGCTCAGCCCGTCGCCGAGCACCAGCCAGTACGTGACGGTCACGATGCGCTACTGGATGGTCTCCGACGGCGTCAGCACCTACAAGATGATGCACCGCGCCGACCAGCGTGGCGTCGCGCCCGACGAGACGACGCTGAGCTACGTGCTCGAGCTCGACGGCGAGGGCAAGATCCTCGGCGGCGAGTGGACCAAGGACCCGACCTACAGCTGGGGCTCGGACAGCAAGACCGCCCACCCGGACTTCCTCTGGGCCGCGATCAAGCCGGCCGCTCATGGTGGCGAGGATGACCTGGCCGACGCCGACAACAAGGCGATGAACTACCTCAAGGTCAAGGCTCTGCTCCAGTGCGCCAACGACGCCACCACCTGCGGCGGCACCCCGTCGGCCGGCATCTGCGGCGACGGGACTTGCGACGCGGGCGAGACGGTGGAGAACTGCCCGGGCGACTGCGGCGAGAACCCGCCGCCGCCGCCCGCGGGAAACATCTGCGATGGGAGCTGCGGTGCTGAGGTCGCCGTCGTGGGCGGCAACTCCTGCTGGTGTGATGATGCCTGCAGCGAAAACGAAAACGATGATTGCTGCCAGGATGACAGCGGCAGCCAGGGCGTCGGCCGCGCCTACGTCGACGCGGTCTGCCAGTAGGAGGGGCGGCGGCAAGATCTCCATCGTGGCCCTGCGCTCTGGGCCTCGCGGCGTCCCGTTCGATATTCGAAGCCTTGGGAGGGGAGCTTAGCCTCGCCGACCAGGACCTTACCTGCCTGATCGTCCCTGATCGCCGACCTCGACGCGCTCCGCGATCCGCTCGACTGACGTAACTACTCGATATCGTTGATAGTCGTCAAGCCCATCCCGGATGGGCTAACGCGGGCACCCGCACGATCTACCCTGACGACGACACCCGCCACCCCTGGATTGTGGTGCAGCCAGTGCCAACGAGGCATCACACTGTTTGAAATTGCTAGAAATTACTAGGTTTTACGCGGTGCGTCGCCGCGTAGCGCGGACAGGTAGCCCTTGCACCTACATATCGTGACACTTCTGCCTCCGCGGCGCGGACCAGCGCTAATCCAGGTAAGTCCTGGTGATAAATCACGATAAGTCATCATGGTGGCTGGCCGGCGATCTTGGCCTGGGATGTGCTTTTCCGCCTAGCTGAGCCGAGGTGTGAAACAGTTCGGAAGCGTTGCACCGACAGAAACGTACCTCGGCTCCAAACGTGCGAAACAAAGACATTCATTCTTTCTTCATCCGAGGAGATTCAGATGAGACGTTCTGTGTGGGTGATCGCTGCGGTTTGCTGCGGTGCGATCGTGGGGGGCTGTGGAAAAAACCTCGAGCCGACCGATGGCGAGCGGCGAACCCGCGGCAAGGGTGACGCCCCGCTGGTGGCCCAGCTCGAGCAGCTCAAGACATTCACCAAGGCCTACGTGCTCGTCTCGCAGTACACCTCCTGCGACGAAGCCTGCATGAATCAGGTCAACGCCCAGTCGGGCGGCATCCTCGGCGCCAGCGACAAGTGCTGCACCTCGTTCACCCCGAAGGCGCTGACGGCCCAGACCTTCGGCGGCGCCTGCCCCGCCGGCCTCAACGCGGTGACGACCCAGGCCGGCGGCATCGCCTGCCAGGTGCGCGCGGGTGGCCACGTGGTCTACATGCCGAAGGACTGCGACCCCTTCGCCGACAACGCCAATGAGGCCTGCGGCAGCGGCACCTGCGGCATGGACGGCTACTGCCAGAACCCGGGCGGCACCGGCCGCGAGGTGATCAACTACCAGAACCAGGCGAAGAATCTGCACCCCGAGCTCAAGGCCAACAGCGACTACCACAAGTTCAACGAGGGGCTGAGCGACTGCACCAGCAGCACCAGCAGTGACCTCTGTGGCGCTGGCGTCGAGGACGTCTTCGCCTCCCAGTGGTGGCCCCAGGCCAAGGACGGCATCGCCTGGCGCTGGGTGCCCGGCGCGACCCAGGGCTTCGAGAACTTCGCCGACGCCAAGACCCTGTCGCCGGCCGAGAAGTACGACGTGGTCTTCAGCAACCTGTCGACCGCCTGCGCCGACGAGGACAAGGTCACCGTGGCCGGCAAGACCTTCTGCCCGGTCAAGGTCAAGTGCGGCACCAACAAGTGCGAGAAGAAGAACCCCGACTACGACAGCTCGGACGCCGACTCCAAAGAGTACCTGTCGGTTTCCTGCACTAGCGACGAGGCCGAGTTCTGCGTCAACTACGGCTGGGCCGAGCTGCAGGACGGCTGCCCGGACAACCCCGAAGAGGACGTGACCTGCAACCCGGTGAGGAACCCGATGACCACGGTCGTCGGTCCGGCCACCAAGTGGGAGCTCGAGAACCACGGCAACTACCAGAACGTCTCGCCTGACAGCTGGTGGGGTCACTGCAACGGCTGGGCCTCCTACGCCACCGCCGAGGCGCTGAAGTACCCGAAGGAAGACATCTGCGTCAAGCTGGTCGACAGCAAGATCACCCGCTGTACGTCCGATGCGACCCAGGTCCAGCAGTGCGGTGACACCGCCGAGACCACCGGTTGCATGCTGTTCCGCATGGGCGACATCGAGGCGATGATGTCCGAGGTCTACTTCTCGGACGCCGCGACCTTCACCGGCAAGCGCTGCAACGTCCGGCCCGACGACATCGAATACGACGACATGGGTCGGCCGAAGCAGGACGAGTGTCGCGACATCAACGCCGGCACCCTCCACGTGGCCGTCACCGGCATGCTCGGGACTGGCGTGACCCCGTACCAGGGTGGCGACAAGACCAAGCTGTCCTTCGTCATCGACCACAACTGGGACTATCAGGTGTGGAACTTCCCGCTGGTCAAGTTCCAGTTCGACAAGGTGGCCAAGATCGCCCAGGACGGCAGCAACTGCGACCCGGCGCTGCCCACGGCCGACGAGGCCGAAGCCGCTGGCGACACCGAGCTGGCCGAGATGTTGCGCAACACCGACATCCCGCGTGACCGCATCTGCGCCGCCCGGGCCGTCTCGCTGGCGAGCAACGGCGACTACAGCAAGCTCAACCCCTCGCCGAGCACCAGCCAGTACGTGATGGTCAGCATGCGCTACTGGATGGTCTCCGACGGTGTCAGCGCCTACAAGATGATGCAGCGCGCCGACCAGCGCGGCGTCTCGCCCCACGAGACGAAGCTCAACTACGTCCTCGAGCTCGACGGCGAGGGCAAGATCCTCGGCGGCGAGTGGACCAAGGACCCGACCTACTCCTGGGGCGACGACAGCAAGGAGGCCCACCCGGACTTCCTCTGGGCCGCGATCAAGCCGGCCGCCAACGGTGGCGAGGACGACCTGGCCGACGCCGACAACAAGTACATGAACTACCTCAAGATCAAGGCCTTGCTCCAGTGCGCCAACGACGCCAGCACCTGCGCCGGCGAGGGTGGCGGGACCGACCCCGTCGGCGAGACCGAGGAGACGATCCTCGAGCTGAACGGCGAGTCGGTGGCTCGCGGCGCGCTCAAGGACTACCCGGTGACGATCCCGGAGGGCGCGACCAAGGTCATGGTCTACCTGACCCCGACCGAGGGCGATCCCGACCTGATGAAGCCCTGCAACGACTGGAAGTACAACCTCGAGGCCGAGGAGTGCACCGTGCTCGATCCCGAGGCGGCGAGCACCCTGCTGATCCAGACCAAGGGCTACAAGGCGTCCAACAGCTACAACCTCAAGGTCGTGGCCACCGTCGGTAGCGGCGGCGGCGACAACCCGCCCCCGCCCCCGCCCCCGCCCCCGAGAAACATCTGCTGCGGGCACGAGGGTGGCTCGGTCACCGTGGGCAACAACTCCTGCTACTGCGACGACGCCTGCAGCCAGGACCAGTACAGCGACTGCTGCCAGGACGACAGCGGCAGCCAGGGCGCCGGTCGCGCCTACGTCGACGGCGCGGTTTGCCAGTAAGGGCCGCGTTCACCCCTTGCCTGGTGTGAGGGGTGAAAACTCGGCAACCCGTCCCTGACGGGTTGCTCAAAGGGCCGCCCTGTTTTCAGGGCGACCCTTTGAGCAGTTAGTCAGGGGAGAGAAGATGAGACGACGAACGATCAGCGTGCCGCTCGTGTTGCTCGCAGCCATCGCCCTCGCGCTCGGCGGCTGTCGCCAGAGCTACGATCAGGGGCCGGTGGCTCCGGGAGGCGGCAAGGGCGACTCCGCTGGCGGCGCGGCCGGTCGATCGCCCAACGCGTCGGGCGGAGCGGTGGCCCAGTGGACCGAGGCCGGGCCGCTGTGGGTAGCTGACTGGACGCTGCTGGTCTACGCCGCCAACGACGACAAGAACCGCAACCTCGTCGCCGCCTTCGACGACGACCTCGAGGAGCTGCGGCGGGGCCTCGGCGGCAGCGCGATGTTCCGCATCCTCGTCCAGCGCGACTACGCCGCTCACCAGCGCGACGGCAACAACCAGCCCCGGCCATCCGAGCGCTACGGGCTCTATCGCGAGCAGCGCTTCAACCCCGAGACGCTCAAGCTCGAGGATCCGGCCACCGGCGAGACCGGGACGATCACCATGGGTGAGACCGACTCGGCCAACCACCAGACCCTGCGCGATTTTCTCGTCTATGGCATGCGCAAGTTCCCGGCCAAGCGCTACTGGGTGATCGTCACCGGGCACGGCGACGGCTTCAACGGGCTCGCCTTCGACGCGACCTCCGGCGACCGGGTGCGGATGCCGATCTCGGGCTTGGCCCAGGCGCTCGCCGAGGCCCAGGTCCAAGCCAAGCAGGTCAAGGACCAGATCCAGGCCGCGATCGCCGCCAAGCAGCCGCTGAGCCTCGACGGTCGAACCTTCGTTATCGACTCCCCGAGCTACCCGAGGAAGTCGGATCAGATCGACCTGATCCAGTTCGACGCCTGCCACATGGGCAACATCGAGACCGCCACCGCCATCAGCCCCTACGTCGACTACATGGTCGCCTCGCAAGAGGTGATGCCGAACTCCGGTCACCCCTACTCGGCCCTGCGTGACGTGGCCCAGAACGCCACCGGCTCGTTGCCCCAGACGGTCGCCAAGAAAGCCGTCACCGACTATGTGCGGGCCTACGTCGACGGCGTGAGCACCCAGAACCGGGCCTACGTCGGCGCCACGGTCTCGTCGATCGGGCTCGACCTGTCGAAGCTGCGGCCGGGCGTGAGCGCGATGCACGACAAGCTGGTCAACTTCGTCAACAAGGTCAAGCAGGACCGGCCGGGTGGCTTCT
>JAUVBO010000824.1 GCA_030591195.1 Pseudomonadota bacterium | reverse complement strand
CTACCTGCGTGACGAGCTCGGCGCAAAACAGCTGATCAACGCCGGCAACTGGAAGACCGCCGACCCGATCCTGCTCAACGACGCCGAGCGCCACAGCTACACCGCGGCCGAGGTGATCGGCGTCAACCACTACTACGGCGGCGGCGCCCACCAGGGCGAGCACCAGGGCTGGGCGATCGTCGCCGGCGACCGCTTCGAGGGCCGCTCGGTGCTGCGCGATCCACGCTCGCTGCCGGTGAGCCTCAAGCAGGTCGCCGGCCACCCGATGATCGTCTCGGAGAGCTCGTGGGTCCCGCCCCTGGGCTACCAGTCCGAGGGGCCCTTCCTGGTGGCGGCCTACATGTCGCTGACCGGCGTCGACGCCTACTACTGGTTCAACATGGGGCAGGTCGGCTACCGGCCGCCATCGTCGGCCAACGGCTACCTGCCCTCGCTCGGCAAGTGGGTGATCAATACCCCGGGCCTGCTCGGAAACTTCCCCGCCGCGGCGCTGATCTTCCGCAAGCGCCTGGTGGCCCGCGCCGCGCCGGTGGTACGCGAGAACCGCGCCCTCGACGAGCTGTGGGCCCGCCGCGCGCCGATCATCGCCGAGGCAGCGAGCTTCGATCCCAACCGCGACAAGGCGCTGATCAGCGAGCACTCGAACATCCCCGGCGGCGTCGACCCGCTGGCCTTCCTCGTCGGGCCGGTGGAGGTGACCTACGACGCCGACTCGTCCAAGAGCGAGGTCGCCGACCTCGAGCCGCAGATCCACGCCGAGGCCAAGGTCGTCTGCTCGGCCACCGGCCAGCTCGGCTGGGATCACAAGAACGGGGTGGTGACGCTCAACGCCAAGGCGGCCCAGGGCGTGACGGGGTTTCTGCACACCCGGGGCCGCTTCGAGCTCGACGCGGTGACCATCACCTCTTGCAGCCACTACGCGACGGTGCTGGTGGTGGCGCTGGACGACCAGCCGATCGACCGGTCGGCCAAGCTGCTGGTGCAGGTCGGCACGGTCGCCCGCTCCACCGGCTGGCAGGTCGAGGCGACCAGCTGGGACGACGGCGAGGGCCACAAGCACGACGGCTTCCGGATCGTCGACTTCGGCGGCCCGCCGTGGCAGCTCACCGAGTCCGACGTGACGATCACCATCGCCAACCCGGCGCTCTCCACCGCCGACGTGCTCGATGCCAACCTCGAGCCCGTGGCCCAGGTCGCGCTGAGCAAGGACGGCGAGCAGGTCGTGCTCGAGGTGCCCAAGGACGCGATCTACCTCGTGGTCCGCTGACCGACGCTCGCCGCTTTCGCGGGGCGGTCGGGCCAGAGGGCAGTGCCGAGGGCGTCCACCGCGCAACGCGCCGGACAGTCGTCGAGGCCGAGCAGCGAGCGGGCTGGTCGGCAGATTTCCATCTGGCCGACCGTGAGCCATCAGCGAATAGAGCCACATCGCGAACCACGAGCGATGGCGAAGCGGTCGTGACGGCGCACGCAGCAAAGGGTCCTGAGAGCCGCGAGGGGCTTGCCGCGGTAGAGCGCCGCGTGACTACCTGGGCGGGCAGCCCTTGGTCCACCTGCGGCCGTAGAGCGGGCTCGCCGCGAAGTCGCGCGCCTTGTGCTTGATGTTGGCCTTCTTGGTGTAGGCGACCTTGAGCAGGTGGACGTTGTCCAGCGTCCGCACGGTCGCGGCGGCGGTGTCGCCCTGGCACGGAGGCCGCACGACCTTGCCGTCGGCGCCGACCTCGAAGGAGATCGTGGCGATCTTGTCGCCGTCGGCGGTGATCACGCAGGTGTAGCTGCCGGGGTTCTTGCTGACGTAGAAGACCTTCGGGTAGCTCACGGTGCTGATCGTCTTCGTCGGTGGCTGGGTGGCGAAGTCGTAGAAGCGCCAGTACCACCGCGCCCAGGTCTTGCGCGTGCCGCTGTCGTTGGGCCTTCGGATGGAGCGGTAGGTCACCTCGGTCTGCTTGCGCTCGACCTTCGCCTCGGCGACCTTCTTGCCGGCGAGGTAGCAGCGCGCCTTGGGCCGGTAGGGCCCCTTGTCGCCGTACTTGAACCAGGTGCGGAGCAGGATGTAGCTCGGGGCTGTCGCGTCGGTGTTGAGCTCGGTCATCCACGCCTCGCCGATCCTGAAGTCGTGGTCGACGACGAAGCACGAGGAGGGCTTCCAGCGCCGCTTGACGTGGCGGTTGTCGCACTTGTACTTGATCACCTTGTAGTGCAGCGTCTCGATCTTCTTGTGGAGCTTGTCCGCCGCGCCCTGCTTGTAGCTGACGCTGACCGAGAACTTCCCCGTGGCGTTGACGGCCATCTTCTCGTCGCCCCGGCAGGCGAACTGGGCCAGGCCGACAGCCTTCCAGTGCTGCCGCAGCCGGCACTTCTGCACGGCGCCCCACTTGCGCTTGCCGCGGAAGTGCTGCAGCACCAGCACGTCGTCGCTCTCGATCGGATCCATCTTGACGATGATCGAGACGTTCGGCACCCAGCCCCAGGGGAAACCCTCCCTGGCCACCCGGTAGGCGTTGATCGTCGTCTGGAAGCTGTTGGACGCGTCGATCACCACGGGTGGGTTCCCCTGCGCGATGGTCGGGGCGAGCAACAAGGTGGCGACACCACAAAGACCCAACAACACTCTCATCGGCGGCCTCCTGTAAGAGGTAGATCGAAGGAGCTCATTCTCGTGCGCGAGCCGCGCCGGCACAACGGCAAACAGCCGCGAGGGCCCCTGCGGCGCCGCAGCGACGCGGCGTCGCGTGACGCGGGCGGTGCTTGACTCGCCCGCTGTTGGCGCCCGCAGTGCACTGATATCACGCACGAAGGCGTCAACCTGCCAGCATGCGCTACCATTGCATATGGAGCCGATCCGCCGCATTACGGGTCGCTCGCGCAGCACGATCGAGCGCTGGCTTGAGCGGGCCGCCGCCTCGGCGAAGCGCTTCAACGACGAGCACTTGCGGGATTTCGAAATCAAGGAGCTGCAAGCCGACGAGCTCTGCAGCTTCGTCGGCAGCAAGACCGACACACGATGGCTATTCACGGCTATCGAGGTCTCTTCGCGCGTGTGGGCGACCAAAGTCCTGGGCCGACGCTCCTACCGCAACACGGAGCTTCTCT
>JAUVBO010000746.1 GCA_030591195.1 Pseudomonadota bacterium | reverse complement strand
GACGATCCAGGTCTGCCGTCGGCCCGGCGCCCAGGGCTACAGCCAGCCCTGCACCGCCACCGGCTGCTACTTCGAGACCCGCAAGCTGGTCAACGGCTGCGACGGCTGGCCGCAAGAAGGCGGCTACATGACCGAGTACGGCGCCCTCGCTGCCGAGCCGGCGGGCTGTGGCATCGCGGCCTCGGGCCGCGGGGCCCGACCTCCCGCAGTGACCCTGTTGCTGCTGGTCGCGGCGGCATGGCTGCGGCGTCGGCGCCGCCCGTAACCCCGGTCCTGGGCCGTGTAGCCGGGCGTAGCGCCGGCTGCTATCGTTATTACACGTGACCGGTCCGAGGCGATGTCATCTCCTTGCGCTGCTGATCGCGCTGGCTGGGTGCGATCTGGTGTCGCCCTACGTGGCGGGGAAGCCGCTGACGGATCCGGACGGCGGGCGCGGCGACGGGCGAGGAGACGGGCGAGGAGACTCGAGCCTCGACGGCCAGTCTCCGGACCTGGGCCCGTCGGACGCCCCGGTCGATGCTCTGCTATCGGACAGCACGGTCGATGCTCTGCTATCGGACAGCACGGTCGACGCTCTGCTATCGGACAGCACGGTCGACATGCCGCCGCCTGACAGCACGGTCGACATGCCGCCGCCCGACAGCACGGTCGACATGCCGCCGCCCGACAGCACGGTCGACGGGCTGTTGCCTCAGGGTGCGTGTGCGCCGGGGGCCACCGAGCAGCAGCTCTGGCCGACCTCGGCGATGGTGCTCTGCCAGGATCCTTCGCAGGCCCTCACCCAGTGCGAGGCCGAGAGCCTCTGCGCGGTCACCGAGGGCTGGGTGCTCTGCCCGGCGTCGACCTACCTCGCCCGCGGCGGCGACCAGGACGGAACGAGCTCGAGCGTCTTCGGCTGGATCGCGGGCTGCATTCGCTCGGGGGGCGCGCCGAAGGACCCCAGCGACGATGTCTGCGCCTGCTCGGACGCAACTGCGAACGCCGCGGACACGGCTTGGTTATGCAGCATGCCGGCGACGGGCTATTTCGCGCTGGCCAGCAAGCAGATCGGAGTGGCGACTCACTCACTCTGCATGCGCGTCGGGGTCAACGATGCAAGAAACGAGGGCCGCTGGCGTCCTCGGGTGAGCACCTCGACCACCGACGCGGCGGTCTGCTGCTACACCAAGTGAGCTCGCGTTACTTGTCGCAGTCGCTGCAGTCGCAGGCCACGGTGTTGTCGGCCTGCCACTCCTTGCAGGTGTCGTAGATCCCGCTGCAGACGCTCGAGACGCAGGCGCAGCTGCGGTCAGCGTCGCAGCCGCTGGGCAGCGGCTCGCAGACGTACTCGAAGTTGAAGGCGGTCTTCAGCACGCAGATCTCGGTCTGCTGCTGGCACTTGAGGCCCTGGTCGCCGCAGTCGCTCTCGGTCGGACCGGCGGTGGAGACGCAGTCGGTGCACGTGCCCCAGGAGAGACCGTCAGCCGCGCAGGTGTGCCGGCCCGTCTTGTTGTAGCCACAGTCGCAGGGCTCGGTGCTGCTCGGCGTGCAGACCTGGGATGTCCCGCAGCTGCAGGCGCCCCAGGAGAGGCCGTCGGCGGCGCAGATTTGGGCGCCCTGGGTGCCGTCGGTGCAGCTGCACGGCCCGCTGGTGTTCGGCGTGCAAATGGGTGTGCCCGGTGTGCCCGGCGTGCTCGCGCCGCAGCTGCCGCAGGCGCTCCAGGTGCGACCGTCGAGCTGGCAGAAACGTACGCCCTGGGTGCCGTCGGTGCAGCTGCACGGCTCGCTGGCGTTGGGCGAGCAGCTCGTCGGCGTGCCTGGCGGGACGTCGCAGCCGAGGCAAGCCCCCCAGCTGCCGGCCGCGCACTGCTGGACACCCTGTTGTGGGGCCACGGCGCAGGCGCAAACCCGGGAAGCGCCGGTGGTGCAGGGCGCCTCGCCGCCGTCGCCGCAGCTCGTCAGGGCCAGCCAGATAACCGCGCGGGAAACCAGACGAAGCACGTGCATTGAAAAGACCTCCAGAGCCCCACGGGCCTTGCAAGGAACGTGCGCGTCCTAAGCCGACGTGATCTCTGGATACCGCGAGCC
This sequence comes from Pseudomonadota bacterium, assembly GCA_030591195.1. The sequence continues at coordinate 1,222 of JAUVBO010000746.1, read as the reverse complement.
CGGCGTCCCATCCGGGTGGCAACACCAGGAGCCGGTGGAGGGTCGCTGGTTTGGGGGACAGCCCCTGGCGCCGGCGGTGCCGATGGCCTACGCTTGATCGTCCAGCCGCAGGAAACGAGCATGAGATCCAGAGCTCTCGAGGGAGAACCAAGCCGGCCCCTCTCGGCTTCACGCCTTGTTCCGTCCTCTGATCTCCACGCCGCGGCCTTGCTGCTGGTCTTGGGGTTGTTGGCCTGCGATTCCAGCGTCGGGGTGGTCACCGACGCCGCCCCGGCGGACGCGACGCTTCCAGACTCCGCGCCCGACCTCAGCGTCCCGGATGCCGCGCCGGACCTCGGAGTCCCGGACGCTGCGCCACCAGATGGGCCCGATGCCTTTCTCCTGCCCCCGCCGCCGACCACGGTGAAGCAGACGGTGCAAGGGCTGCTGCCGGCGAGCAAGCAGGACAAGGGCAAGAGGATCCAGTTCGGGTTGACCAAGGCCGGCCCGGGCGAGCCCCACCTGGAACGCGACGATCTCGCCGCCAAGACGACCCAGGGATGGAGCACCGGTGCTCCGGTCTCGGTCTTGTTCATCGTCCAGATGACCGACGTGCACATCATCGATGAGGAGAGCCCGCTGCGTCTGGTCAAGTACGACAGCGTCGCCCAGAGCGCCTATCGCATGAACGAGATGTTCAACGGCCAGGTCCTCGACGGCATGATCCGCACCATCAATCGGCTGGGGGACGCCTACCGACCCTTTGATGCGACCGTGTTCACGGGTGACCTGATCGACAACAACCAGCAGAACGAGCTCAGGTGGTTCATCGACATCCTCGACGGCGAGACCATCGACCCCGACTCGGGCGCGGACGAGGACCCGCTCCCCGGGCCGAACAACGACCCGAACGATCCGTTTCAGGCCGAGGGGCTGCGGTCCGATGTCCCCTGGATCGCAACGATCGGCAACCACGACCAGCTGGTGCAGGGAAGCGTCAGCGCGATCTGGCCCAACGGCATCCCGGATCTCGGCATCCTGAACCTGTTTCCGGGGATCGACGCGCTGATCACCAGCGATGACGCCTGCCTCCTCGACTGCTTCGATTTCTCGGCGACGGCAGCGGAGCAGCTGCAGCTGCTCCAGAGCGACGAGCGCTACGGCATCGCCCTCGGGACCGCGGCAGAGTCGGCGGTCTTCCCCACCGTCACGCCGGTCACCGCTTCGGAGATCGGCCCCGGGG
>JAUVBO010000651.1 GCA_030591195.1 Pseudomonadota bacterium | reverse complement strand
CGCCCTCTTGACCCAGCTCTGCGGGTCGGGGCGCTTCTCGAGGGCGACATCGCGGCTGAAGGCAGCCACGGCTTGCGGCTTGTGGTTCATCGCCTTGTGGGCGAGCGCGAGCCCGAAGTGAACATCGGGTTCGCGAGGTCGTCGGCGCGCGTACTTGTTGTAGGCGGCGATGGCGGCGGGCAGCCGGCCGGCCTTGCGCAGCGCGTAGGCGAGGTTGTACCAGCCGAGGTGGTAGTCGGGATTGTCGCGGATGGCGATGCGGAAGACGCGCGTCGCCTCGTCGTACCGCCTGAGCCGGAACAGCGCGTTGCCGAGCTCGTTGTAGGCCGCGAAATAGGTGTAGTCGATGGCGATCGCCCGTCGGTAGCTCTTCGTGGCCTGGGCCACGCGACCGGCCAGCAGGGCCGCGTCGGCCGCCCGCTTGTGGGGCAAGGCCTTCTTGCGCTCGGGGCTCAGCGAGCCCGAGCGAGGGACCGCGACGGGGGTCGGCCGCGGCGCCGCGGAGGAGTCGGCCACCGCCGGCTTGGCTGGCGGTGGCGTGGAGGCGGTCAGCGGGGGAGGAACCCCCGAGCCAGGCTTCCAAGGCTTCGGCTGGGGCCGCGGCGACGCCTTGGCCTTCGGTGATCCGGCCCAGGCCGGGCGAGCGCTGGTCTTCTTGCCGCCGAGGCGGTCGGCCAGCGCCAGCGCCTTGGTGACCCACGCCTTGCGCGTCGGGCGCTTCTCGAGCGTCGCATAGCGGCGGAAGCTCTCGGCGGCTTGCTTGTGCCGGCGCAGCGCCTTGAGCGAGAGGCCGATGCCGAAGTACGGGTCGGCGCTGTCGGGCTTGAGCCTGGCGTTGCGGTGGTAGGCCTTGATCGCCTTCTCGTGGCGCCCCAGCTTGCGCAGCGCGTAGGCGAGGTTGTACCAGCCCTCGGCGAACTTCGGGTCGCGCTCGAGGGCCCGCGCGAGCAGCTTCGTCGCCGCGGTGAAGTTCTGCTGGCGCAGGTAATGCAGCGACAGTGCCTCGTAGGCGGGGAGGTAGTGCGAGTTGGCCGCGATCGCTTTTTTGTAGGCGGCCACCGCCTGGTCGTGCTTGCCCGCGGCGACGAGCGCGTCTCCCTGCTGCTTGAGTTGCTGGGCGTTGTCGGCCTGCGCCTGTTGCGCGGCGAGCCCGAGCCCGAGCACCACAAACCCCGCGATGATGGCTCGTTTCATCGATACCCCATCGTCATCGGCCCCGCCATGCGGTGGCCGCCGTGCGCCCTATTTCGTGTCTGAAGGATCGCACACACATCCTACCACCGAAGACTACCTGGCGCCTGTTTGTGGACTCCGCGCCCGCCGGACAACGTGGCGATAGCCCCATTGATTCCCCGGGTCCTAGTCGTCCGGACCGAGCAGTACCTTGGGGCGGACGAGCTTGATCTCGTACCGGCCGTCAGGGTGGACCCGGAAGCTCCACTCGACGAAGTCGGCGCGCCTGAGCGTCAGACCCAGGGCGGTGCCCGGCAGGGCCCGGCGGATGCAACGAACCATCGCGCGGCTGAGCCACGGCCTCGCCGCGACGAAGGCGCGGATGGCCCGCCCGCTCGGCTGAGCGAAGACCGAGATCCGAAACGGCCGGCCGTTCTGTGGCAGGTGGCACGCATCGATCGCCTTGAGTACCTGCCGTCCGCCGTGCAGGGCACGGGACGCGACCTGCCTGGATACCGCGCGCGGCGGAGAAACCGTGGCTGCTCTCGCGGACCTGCCAGCTGCCGCTGAAACAGCCGGCAGCGCCTTCGCCGAGGGAGCGGGCTTGGTGGTGGTAGGCTTGGTGACGACGGGCTTGGTGACGACGGGCGTGGCTGCTGCCTTGTCCACGGTCGCTGGGCCTTCGGTGCTCGGCGGCGACACCGGGCCGCGGTCGCCCGCGCGGCCGAAGATCAGGAACGCGACCGAGGCGATCAGGATGCCGACGCCGACGTAGAGCAGCGGCGCGATCTTGTTGCCCGGGCGGGCGACGGCCCCGATCCGGTGGGTCGGTCGGTGGGCTCGCGCCCCTCCCACCCCCGCGTCGCCCGGCATCGCCGGCTCGGGCTGGTGGGGCTCGACCACGGTGGCCGTTGGCTGGGCCGGCGGTCCGGGCCGCCGGGGGGCGGGAGGGGCGACGATCTCGCCCGACGAGACGCTGTTGGCGCCCGGTCCGTACTCGGTGGTGTCAAAGCGTGGGTCGGCCTGGTCGTTGAGCTCGGTCTTCGCCTCGTGGAACGCCCTCTTCTTCCCGCCGGCCTCGTCGGTTGCTTCAGGTGCGGTGTCGAGCTCCTCGAGCCCGCCGAGGGCCTCGGTCTTCGCCTCGTGGAAGGCCACCTGCTTGGCCGCCGGCGGCTGATCCACCGTGGTGGTCGCCTCGAAGAACCCCGGACGGGCCTGCGGGGGCTCGTGGGTCGCCGGGCTGGACGTTGCGAGCGACGGGTGGCCGACGAACGCCGCCAACTCCTTCTTCATCGCGCCCAGGCCGCGATAGCGCTCCTCCGGAAAAGGCCCCATGGCGCGCATCAGGATCGTGCGCAGCTGCTTGGGTACCGAGGGGAAATAGTTGACCCCCGAGCCCATCTCGCCGCGGCGCAGGCGCGCGAGCCGCCCCGACTCGGTGGTCCCGAACGGGTGTCGATCGGTCAGGCGTTCAAAGACCAACACGCCGATGGTGAAGACCAGCGATCGTTCGTCGAGGGTTTCGCCCCGCACCAGCTCGGGCGAGGCGTAGACCAGATCCTCCTCGATCCCGAGATCGGCCAGTAACTCCATCAGTGACAGCGGTGCGCCACCGCGCCGGTTACGGACCTCGCCCTCCTCGAAGGCGCGGATGCAGAGCAGCGCCTGCCGAACCACCGCCTCCGGCGTTCGCTCGTCGCTCGGGGCAGGCACCGCCCCCCAGAAGATCCCGGACAGGTTCGGTCGGTCGCTGCTCATTCCGTCGAGGGTAGCACGTCATCCCGGTGCAGGATTACCGGTGCAGGATTACCGGTGCGGGATTACCGGTGCAGCGTGGGCGCCTCGACGGTCTCGAAGATCCTGCGGACGAAGCTGCGCCGCAGCTTCAGCAAGGAGGCGCGCTTCGCCCGGCGTTGACCGCGGGCGATCAGGGCGTGGGGACCGGAGAGCTGGCCGGCAAAACGCAGGGCATCGAAGCGATACTCGCGCGGCCCGGCTCGGGTGGGCCTGGTCGCCGCGGTGGCTTGACCGGCCGGCCGAGCCGCCGCGGTGGCCGGCCAGACCAGCAGCAGCAAGAGGGCGAGGCGCGAGAGGTGGGCCATTATCAGCGGTGTACCACGACCCGGGCGGTGGCGGGGAGTGGCTTGCTGTGGTCCGCGCGGGCGAGCACCTGCCGGGCCAGGTCTGCGGCGCCGCGCTGGGCGGCCAGGGCGCTCAGGTTGGCGCGAGCACAGGTCGCGTGTGGGGAGGCCTCGAGGGCGGTCACCAGCTCGGACCAGGCCCGCTCCGGGCGCCCGAGGGTGGCCTCGGCCACGGCGCGGGCGCAGCGCAACGCGGCCCGACGGGTGCCGGTTGAGATCGTCAACGCTCGTTCGCTGGCCACCAAGGCGGCCTCGGCGCGCCCGCGAGCGAGCAGCCTGCCGGTGGCCGCGACCAGGCCGTCGGCGCTCACCGAGTGGAGCTGTCGCTGGAGGCGTAGGG
>JAUVBO010000974.1 GCA_030591195.1 Pseudomonadota bacterium | reverse complement strand
GACCCGTTTGCTGTCTGGCGCAGAACTGCCCATCTGGGCACTTCGGCCACAACTGGGTGGTGCTCGCGGTCGTGGCGTTCCATCTTGGGGGCGCTAGGAATCAGATGGTTGCGCGCGTACAGCCGCCGTGTTGGCGACTGGAGTGGTGGCCTCTCTGTCGGAATCGGCGGGGTCTGCGGGAGCATCGGCGAAGATCGCGATCGAGCCCGAGTAGCACGAGACCCAGATCTCCCGCTTGATGGGATCGTGGGTCACGCCGATCGGCTTGTCGTCGGTCCGCACCTGCTGAACCACCTGCATGTCCCGGGTCCGGAGCTTGGCCAGCGTCGCCGAGCCGTAGTTGACGACGTAGAGCCAGGCACCGTCGTCCGACAGCGTCATGCTGCGGGGCTTGACGCCGGTGACCACTCGGGCGACCACCTGCCCGGTGTCGAGATCGATCTTGGCCACGCGTTCCTCACCGTTGAGGCTCGCGTAGAGGTAGCGCCCGGCCGGATCGAGGTTCAGGTGGCGGGGCGAACGACCCACGCCGCGCAGCCAGCTCACCGAGTAGTCACCGAGGTCCAGCCGGGCGATGTCGTAGCTGCCCATCACCGCGACGTAGGCGACGTCTCGCGTGGCGTCGACGGCGATGCCCCGCGGGAAGCGCCCGATCGGCACCCTGTGGACCTCCCGCGCGCTCTGGGTGTCGACCACGCTGAGGTCGTAGCTGCACCAGTTGGACACCAGCACGCGGCTGTCGTCCGCTGTGGTGGCGACGAACTTCGGCACCGCGCCCACCGCGACCACCGCCGTGATCTCGAGGCTGTCGGTGTCGATGCGGTAGAGGAAGCTCGAGTCGTGACCGGCGTCGGCCACGCAGCGGTCCCCGCCGGGGTTGTCGAAGCCTGGCCCGTACATCTGGTAGTTCGAGACCCAGGCGACCTGGCCGCCCTGGGAGAACGCGGCCTCCACCGGCGCGCCCCGGTACCGGTGGGACGGATAGCTCGGGTCGTGCTCGGAGAGGTCGATCGTGTCGTCGATGGTCCCGAGCAGCTGGCGCTCGCGGTCGTAGACGGAGATCGTGTGCCTGTACATCATGTTCTGGGCAAAGAACTTGCCGTTGCCGGAGTGGACCACCGACTTGGGCGAGATCGGACCCCGGATGGTGTCTACTCGGCGCAGTCCTTCGCTGGAATAGTCGGTCTTGGCTGCTGAGGGGCCAGCCAGCGGCGCCCAGGCGCCGTCCGGTCCGCAGCCCGCAGCGAGCACGCAGCAGGCCACCAGGGCACAAGCACGGACGCTCGTCATCTCTCTCTCCCTCGATCTCCCGGGGGAAGCACAAGCAATCCGCATGCCCTGTCGTCGAGGACGAAAAACTCAGTGAATCAAGTGGCATGCTCCGCGGGAGCGGAGATCGGCGCGTCGCCGAATCCTAGACCCCTGACCACCGAAGTGGCCAATCGTCGAGCTTGAGGCTCATCACCTGAAGACCATTCTGGCGCAGCGAACGACCCGTGGAGCCCGGGCTACCGCCACCAGTCACCAGTGTGCGGGCTGCACGAAGAACGACAGCACCACCGCCAGCGCGCCGAGGCCGGCGCCGACGAAGCCGAGCCGGCGCTTCTTGATCCCGGCGATGACGCCGAGGATCAGCGCCAGGCCCCCCGCGGCCCAGGGACCGAGGATGATCTGGCTCTTCAGCGCCGACTCGTAGGAGCTGTAGAGCGCGTTGTTGAGCGCTGCCATCCGGCTGCGAAGACGGTTGCGGTGGCCACCGTAGCCGCTGCGGTAGCTGCCGGCCGAGCCGAGCAGGTAGCGGCCGCGGGCCGACTTGTAGTTGGGGTGGGTCTCCGCCATCGAGTAGACCGCCGTGCCGACGGCACCGGTGCCGAGCACGATGGCAATGATCGCCAGTATCTTCATCGGAGCCTCCAGGTCAAACGGGGCCTCACGATACCCGACCGCGCCGCTGGTCACAAACCCGATCGGGTGCGAGGGATCGCAGTACTAGCGGGTGCTCTGCATCGAGGCGATGGTATGCCGCCGAGAGAAGAACACCAGCAAGAGGGTCGGGTAGGGGGCGAAGAATATGATCCCCGGGACCATCGCCAGCAGCTGCCCACCGCTCGAGTCCCTCGCCAGGGCGCCGATGACGAGCAGGCCGGCCAAGGTGGCCAGGGCCAGCATCGCCCAGATGATGGTTGGCTTCACCGCCCACCGGCGATAGCGCACCTGACCGATGCCGATCACCAGCAGCGCCGGGGCCGACACCATGAACAGGATCCCCACGACTCCAGCCAGCAAGCCGGCACCCAGCGGCTGCCGGTCGCGCGGCGACGGGGCCTGGGACCGGTCGGACCCGCTCTCGGCGGGCGGCTTCGCTCGATCGGGTGAGCCCGGTGGCGCCGAGCGCACCTGCTGACCGCCGGCCTCCGCCGTGAGCTGTGCCTTGCGGCGTGAGACCGTCACGGCGCTGAGCACGCCGACCAGAAATACCAGCAGCGTCAGCGAGCTGAAGACGATCGACAGCACGCCGAAGACCCGCGGCACGACCGAGTGGGGCTCTCCAGGCGGGAGAGCCGGATCGTGGGGTTCGTCGGTCACCGGCGGGGCGTAGGGATTGGGGTCTGCCCGGAGGTCCACG
>JAUVBO010000076.1 GCA_030591195.1 Pseudomonadota bacterium | reverse complement strand
GGCAACAAGCGCCTACCGCGAGGACGTCGCCCGCGGGGCCGTCCCGATGCGCCAGAGCGAGGCGGTGGCCAAGGAACGAATGATCGGCGAGGCTCGAGCCCGGATCGAGCCGGTGATCGTCGGTGGCCGCGTCGACCGGGTGGTCGACGCGCTGCTCGGCCTGCCCGTGGATCTCGGCGCGGGAGGCCTGGTGCTCGAGCCAGGGGCGATGGTCGTCGACGTCCAGCTCCAGGTGGCGATGGAGCGACTGGTCGTCGGCTCGCTACCGGCTCCGCTCTACTCCGAGGTGCTCGAGCGGCTGCGGCGGATGACCGGCATCGAGGGCGACACCGGCCGTGGGCGGCTCGACCTGCGATCGGCCGACGGGGTGGAGCCGATCCGGATCGCGCTCGATCAGGGTGTCAGGGGGATCAAGACCCGGGTGCAGCTGCTCAACCGGGCTGGCTTCACCATGACCATCGAGGAGCTCGACCTGCCGCGGCCGGCCCTCGAGGGGCTGGCGCGGGCGTTGGGCGCAAGGCGAGGGGTGATCCTCGTCGCCGGTCCGCCGGCCAACGGTGTCACCTCGACGCTCTACGCCGCTGCCCACTACATCGACCGGCAACGCCAGCGCCCAGGCCTGCTGGCGTCGATCGAGCGCTCGGTGCGCCAGGAGCTGCCCTTCATCCACCAGAACGAGGTTGGCGCCGGCCAGCCGGGGGCGGTGCTCGACGGACTGCTGTCCGAGGAATACGAAGTGATCATCATTCGTTACCTCGACGATCCGCAGGTGATTCGGCGGGCCTTCGAGGCCGCCGGTAGTCGGCTGATCCTCGGCAGCCTGCCGGCGCGGAGCTCGCTCGAGGCCGCCCAGCGGGCGGCGAGCATCGCTGGCGCCGACGTCGTGGGCGAGCGGCTGCTGCTGTCACTAGGCCAGCGCCTGGTCCGTCGGGTCTGCCCCGCCTGTCGGGTGCAGGTCGCTCCGGACGACCAGCAGCGCGCGCAGCTGGCAGCTCTCGGCATCTCGCCGGAGGAGGCCGCCGGCCCGTTCTATCAAGGGCGCGGATGCGATGCCTGCCGCCGGACGGGCTTCTCCGGTCGGCTCCCGATCTACGAGTGGGCCAGCGGCGGCGAGGCGTTGGGGATGATCGTCGCCGGGGACGCGGACCCCGGGTCGGCCGACGCGTTCTATCGCCAGCCGGAAAACCAGGGTGCGGTCGCGGCGGCCCGCGACCAGGCGCGCGCTGGCGAGACCGCCGTGGACGACCTGCTCGCCGTCGCCGTCGCCCAGCGGCCGGCCGTGATGGAGGAGCGGTGACCGCGGGCAAGCGCTCCCCTCCGGATGACCGGGTGGTGATCAGGCCGACGAAGCGCCGCCGCAAGCGGACGCTGACTCCCACCGTCGAACGGATCGTCCCCCCCCGGCCGCCGACCTGGCGCGAGACCGGGGAGCTTCGCCTCGATGAGCTGGAGGACTCGGGGGTCTTCCGGCTCGAGGGGCCGAGCGCCGAGCACGAGATCGCGCCGGTCGTGGCTCAGCAGCAGCGGCGGCCTCGCACGCCGCTGGAGCGGGCGCTGCGGATCAGCACCATGACGCTGGTGGCCCTCGCGCTGCTGGCGTTCTTCGGTCCGGCGATCCTCGGCGCGGCGCGGCGGGCGCTGACCGGCGCCCCGGACGACCGCTGGCGGGCGGTGCCCCTGTCGGTGGGCTCGGATCCCTCCGGGGCGCGGGTCTTCGTCGAGGACCAGCCCCGGGGCGTCACCCCTTACCTGACCCGTGAGCGTTGCCGCGGGCGCACGGTTCACCTTCGGGTCGAGCTCGCCGGACACAACATCTGGCAATGGAGCGGCTTCTGCTCGGCGGACGGGGTCAAGGTCAGGGCCGACCTGCAACGCTCGTCGCGCTGATCTGTCGCCCCGCACCAGCCATCCATCGCGTATACTTGAGGCCGCGTGGAACCAGTCTCCCTTGGCAAATACACGCTGCTCAGCCGGCTGGCGTGGGGAGGGATGGCCGAGCTCTTTCTCGCTCGCGCCAACGAGCCGAGCCGCGCCGACGAGGTGCTGGTGGTCAAGCTCGTCGCGCGCCGCTTCGCCGAGGACCAGGCGTTCGTCAACATGTTCCAGGACGAGGCGAAGATCGCCGCGCTGCTCGATCACCCGCAGATCGGCCGGGTGACCGACGTCGGCGAGCATGGCGGCCGCCACTACCTGGTGATGGAGTACCTTCACGGCAAGGATCTGCGTTCGATCTGTCGCCGGAGCCTCGACCTGCAGCGGGGCGGGCTGCCCTTCGACGTGGCGGTGCGCATCGGCATCAAGGTCTGCTCGGCGTTGCACTTCGCCCACGCCGCCCGCGGTGCCGACGGCGCGCTGCTGAACATCATCCACCGCGACGTCAGCCCGAGCAACGTGATGCTGACCTTCGACGGGCGGGTCAAGCTCGTCGACTTCGGCATCGCCAAGGCAGCCAACCGGGCGACGTTGACCCAGCCTGGCCTGATCAAGGGGAAGCTGCGCTACCTCTCACCCGAGCAGATCCTCGGCCTCTCCATCGACCACCGCTGCGACATCTTCATCTTCGGGACGACGCTCTGGGAGTGCACCCTCGGCCGGCACCTCTTCGAGGGCAACGACGAGGCGCTGATCTACCAGGCGATCCGCGAGGGGCGCGTGCCGCCGCCCTCGTCGATCCTCCCCGGCTATCCTCCCCGGCTCGAGGCGGTGCTGATGCGCGCGCTGGCCAAGGAGCGTGGCGAGCGCTTCGCCACCGCCAGCGAGATGCAGGTCGCCCTCGAGGGCGTTGCCGCCGCGCTCGGTGTGGACACCGGCCGAGATCAGCAGGTGCTCTCGAGCTACCTCGGCGAGCTGTTCCGCGAAGAGCTCGACCGCTGGCAGCTCGCGCGCCAGGGTGGCCGGAGCCTGGCGGACCACATCGTCTTCACCACGCCACCAGCGCGCGACGATGCCGAGCCAGACATCGACGTCAAGCCGCGGCGACTGCCGGCACAGCCACGTCGGACGTTGTACTACGGCGAGCCACCGAGCACCGCCTCGGGCACCGTCGATCAGGCGGCGCCCCCGTCGCGCGAGATCGAGCAGATCCCCCTGCGGTCGTTCACCCCCTCGGGGGCCGTGCCGGTGGTGAGCGCGTCCGCCGTCGCCGGCCAGGTGGTCGGGGGAACCGCCGAGCCCGTCGAGTCCGCCAACTCGGGGCGGCCGACGATGCTCGATCCGGACCAGCTGCCGACGATGCCGGTCATCCCTGATGACGGCGGCCCGATGGGTGTGCCGCCCCGGCCCCGGCCGGTCGTCGAGGCGCTCCAGCCGACCTTGCCTCCCGGGTCGCTGCCGCCGCCGGTTGCCGACGAGGCACGCGTGGTGCTCGGTGAGGACCCTGAGCTGGTCCCCGGGCCCCAGCCCCTCAAGACCGGCGACTGGGCGCACCAGCAGCTCGCGGGCCAGGGCATGGCGCGGCCAGGGACCCACCCGATGTTCAAGGACGAGCCGGAGCCGCTGGCTGGGGTCAGCTCGCCGGTCGCTGCCGCTGCCGACGGCGCGGCGGCTGCAGGCAGCGCGGCGGCCGAGCGTCCTCCGGTGACCAACAGCGACCTCTCGCACCTGGTGCCCCATCGCTTCGGCGGCCCGAAGCTCCTGATCGCGGTGCTCGTCGGCGTGACCTTGACCGTCGTCGCGCTGCTGGCGCTCTGGCTGATCTTCGGCCGCGAGCCCCCCCCCGCTGGGGTCTCGTCCGCGCCGTCGCCACCGACGCCGCAGGATCGGCGGTCAGCGCCACGCCGCGGGTCGGAGGCGTTCGCCGCAGCGCCCGCAGACGCGGGCCAGGCAGACGGCGCCACCGTCAGGCTGACCACCGAGCCCGCCGGCGCCACCGCCTATAACGCTGGCAACGGGCAGGTGCTGGGCAAGACGCCGCTGACCGTCGACCGGTCGCGCCTCGGCGCCACCTCGCTCGAGCTGCGCCTGCCAGGCTACCGCTCGCGGCGGGTGGAGCTCGACAGGCAAGCCCGCCTGCACGTGGTCCTCAAGCGAGCGGCGGTGGGCCCGGCGCGGGGCCCCTCGCGTCGCCGCGGCGCCAAGCAGCGTCGCCGGCCCGGCCCCGGGCTCGACGACGACCTCGTCAACCCCTTCGGCAAGTAGCGGCAGGGATAGGGAGGAGGGATCCTCATTCCCCGGGCCCTGCCTCCTATGGTATGAGCGGAGCGAAATGAGCCAGACCGAGCCGCGGAAGCCTTGCCGGAAGAATAGCAACTTCGTTCACCTGCGTGACCCGGAGAAGCTGCGCGTCCTCGCCCGGGAGCTGCGTCTGACGACCATGAAAATGATCGCCCACGCGCGGTCGGGCCACACCGGCGGCTCCCTGTCGTGCATCGACCTGCTGGCCTGCCTCTACTTCGCCGAAATGCACCACTACCCGTTCCGTGCCGAGTGGCCGGGGCGGGATCGCTTCGTGCTCAGCAAGGGCCACGCGGCCCCGGCGCTCTACGCGGTGCTGCAGCGATGCGGCTACCTGACCAGCGAGGACCTGCTGACCCTGCGCCGGCTCGAGAGCATCCTGCAGGGGCACCCAGACTCGCGGCGCTGTCCGGGCGTCGAGGCCTCCACCGGCTCGCTCGGCCAGGGACTGTCGGTCGCCCACGGGATGGCTCTGGCGCTGCGGGATCACCCCGAGCGGCCACGGGTCTACGCGTTGCTCGGCGACGGCGAGCTGCAGGAGGGGCAGGTCTGGGAGGCGGCGATGAGCGCTGGCCACTACCGCAGCAACAACCTCTGTGCCCTGGTCGACCTCAACGGGCTGCAGATCGATGGCCGGGTCGACGAGATCATGAAGGTCGCGCCGGTGGCGGACAAGTTCGTCGCCTTCGGCTGGAACGCCATCGAGGCCGACGGCCATGAGATCGAGGAGATCCTCGACGCCCTCGACCGCGCACGAGCGCACGGCGATGGCCCGACGGTGATCGTCGCGCGCACGATCAAGGGCAAGGGGGTCTCGTTCTGCGAGGACCGGGTCGAGTGGCACGGTAGGGCCCCGAACGAGGCCGAGCTGGCCGCGGCGATCAAGGAGCTTGGCGATGGCCGCTGATGTCTCGACCATGGGATACGGCTCGGCGAGGGCCCCGAACGAGGCCGAGCTGGCCGCGGCGATCGAGGAGCTGGCCGATGGCCACTGAGACGGCGACGAGGAAGCCTCCGTCTCCGCGGATGCTCTCGACCCGCGCCGAGTACGGACGAACCTTGGTTCACCTCGGCGAGCGCAGCCGTGACATCGTCGTGCTCGATGCCGACCTCTCCGGATCGACCTGCACCCGGGCCTTCGCCGAGCGGTTCCCCGAGCGGTTCTTCAACATGGGGATCAGCGAGCAGGACCTGATCGGCACCGCCGCGGGCATGTCGCTCGCGGGCAAGATCCCCTTTGCCTCGAGCTTCGCGATCTTCATCACCGGCCGTTGCTGGGAGCAGGTCCGCAACGCGGTGGCCTTGCCGGGGTGCAACGTCAACATCGTCGCCACCCACGGCGGGGTGACGGTGGGCACCGACGGCGCCTCGCACCAGGCGCTCGAGGACATCGCGGTGATGCGGGCGATCCCGACGATGACGGTGATCGTCCCCGCAGACGCGGTGGAGACCCGCAAGGCGGTCGAGGCCTCGGCCTGGTTCGACGGGCCGGTCTACATCCGGCTGACCCGAGCCAACCTGCCGGTGATCCACGCCGACGACAAGCCGTTCCGCATCGGCAGGGGCACCGAGGTGCGTGTCGGCAACGACGTGACGGTCTTTGCCATCGGCTTGATGCTGCACATCGCCCTCGAGGCCGCCGAGCGCCTCGCCACCGACGGGATCTCGGCGCGGGTGGTGGACCTGGCGACGGTCAAGCCGGTGGATGAGGCGCTGGTCACCGCCTGCGCCGCGCAGACCGGCTGCGCGGTGACCGCCGAGGAGCACAACATCTGCGGCGGCCTCGGCGACGCGGTGGGCGAGGTGCTGCTGCGCCGCTGCCCGGTACCGATGGAGCGCGTCGCAGTACGTGACGCCTTCGGTCGCTCGGGCGCTCCCGAGGATCTGCTGCGCTACTTCGAACTGACGCCCGAGGCGGTGGTGGCGGCCTGCCGCCGGGCCGTCGCGCGCAAGCAAGGGTCCTAACCCACGAGGAACGAACCCCATGCTCCTTTCGCCGAAGCTCTTTTGTGGCAGCTCAGTCCCCCGCCTCGCCCACCAGGTCGCCGAGCAGTTGGGCATGCAGGTCGGCAACGCCGACGTCAAGCGCTTCTCCGACGGCGAGGTGGACGTGCGGATCAACGAGAGCGTGCGCGCCCACGATCTGTTCCTGATCCAGTCGCTGAGCTACCCGGGTAACGATCACCTGATGGAGCTGGTGCTGATGGTCGACGCCTGCCGCCGGGCCTCGGCCGGGCGGGTCAACGCGGTGATCCCCTACCTCGGCTACAGCCGTCAGGACCGGATCATGCACCCGCGGGTGCCGATCTCGGCCAAGGTGGTGGCCAACATCCTCACGGCGGTCGGCGTCGATCGGGTGATCTCGATCGACATCCACGCCGGGCAGGTGCAGGGCTTCTACGACGTGCCAGTGGACCACCTGCACGCCGCGCCGCTGCTGATCGATCACGTGCGGAAGCTCGAGCTTCCCGAGCCGGTGGTGGTCTCGCCCGACGCCGGTGGCGTAGAACGCGCCAGCCGCTTCGCCATCGGCCTCGGCGGCAAGATGGCGCTGATCGACCGTCGGGGGCTGAAGGCCAAGTCGATGCAGCTGATCGGCGACATCAAGGGCAAGGACTGTCTGATCGTCGACGATATGGTCGACACCGGCGGCACGCTGACCGAGGCGGCCGACCTGCTGATCACCAGCGGCGCCCGCAGCGTCCGCTCGGTGGTGACCCACGGCGTGCTCTCCGGCTCGGCGGTGGAGCGGATCAACCGCTCCAAGGTCGACCAGCTGATCTGCACCGACTCGGTGCCCCTGCCGGTGGAGAAACAGATCGACAAGATCGATGTCGCGTCGGTGTCAGGCCTGCTGGCCAACGCGATCCGCAACGTCCATGAGGGCGAGTCGGTCAGCCAGCTCTCCGACGAGTCGTAGCTCTCGTCGGCAGATCCGCTAATCGGTTGATCTCGGACGCTTGATCGCGCCAAGCTAGCGGACGCTGAGAGCTGCTCCAGCGGAGGGCAGCTCGGATCGTACGGCGGACACCGCGCGCCGTGGGTGATGTGCTACAGGGAGCTCGTAATGTCGGACGTCTATCGCATTTGGTGCAAGGTCGGAAAGGCCGAGATCGAAGTCGAGTCCTCGGACCGGCGGTACGTCGAGGAGAAGCTGGTCGGCCTGCTGCGGCAGCTGGGGATCAAGGGCGGCAAGACGGTGGTCAAGTCCATCGGGCCGAAGAAGGCCACCAAGAAGAAGGCCACCAAGAAGAAGACCGCCAAGAAGAAGGCCACCAAGAAGAAGACCGCCAAGAAGAAGGCCACCAAGAAGAAGGCCAGAGCGACGACGCGCGCCAAGGGATCGGTCAGGCCTGAAGGCCTGGCACGGGCGATTCGCAAGCAGGCGATCTTTGGCCAGGTCCAAGAGCACATCCTCCGCGGCAGCGGACAGCTTCCCCGGGTGATGGTCTGTCACTACTTCGCGGACAAGCTCGGCGACGGCAAGCAGGGGCTGACCGCGACGCAGGTCGAGATGATCACTGATCAGCTCGGCGCCCGCATTGCCTCGCCCAACGTCGCCAAGGTGATCCGGCAGAAGGCCAAGAAATACTTCTCCAGCGACCGCAAGCAGGGCGTGACTCGCCACAAGATCAATCGGGCGGGGATCGCGGTGGCCGAGCTGATGCTCCAGGGCGACGCCTGACCGCCGGCGACCGGCGTCGCACCGCGCTCGAGCGCGGTGATCAAACAGTGAGCTTGGAGCGAGACTCCTAGAAGGGGTCGGCGCCGGGGATGCCGAGGGACTTGCGCGCGGTGCCCTTGCGCAGCCGGATCCGCCTGGTGGCGTCCTCGTCGCCGCCGACCAGGGTCACCGTCTGGTCCTTCCAGCCGCCCTTGGCGATCTTGACCCGCCTTCGTTCACCGGGCCGGAGCTTGAAGATCTTCGGCGTGCGCCCGACGCGCCGGATGCCGACGATGATCGAAGCGCCGCTCGGTACCTTCACCAGCTTGAGCTCGTAGTGGCTCTTGCGCGGCTTCGGTGGGACCTTGGGCGGCGGTGGGTCCTTCGGTGGGTCCTTCCGCACCGGGTCCTTCGGTGGGTCCTTC
>JAUVBO010000718.1 GCA_030591195.1 Pseudomonadota bacterium | reverse complement strand
GCGGCGAAGCCCCCACTGATGGCTAGTCGGGCCAGCGCACCTCGGGCTGGGCGAGGATGTCGGCCTTGCGCCGGGCCCGGTCCTGCTCGATCCGCTGCTGCAGGCTAGCGTCGCTGACGGCGATGATCTGCGCTGCGAGGTAGACCGCGTTCTTCGCGCCGTTGATCGCTACCGTGGCCACCGGCATTCCGGGGGGCATCTGCACCGTCGCGAGCAGGGCGTCCTCGCCCTGGAGCGGGCTGGCGGCGATCGGCACGCCGATCACCGGCAACGTGGTCTGGGCTGCCAGCGCCCCGGCGAGGTGGGCTGCCATGCCCGCGCCGGCGATCAGGACCTTGATCCCGCGCGACCGCGCGCCGCTGACGTAGGCGGCGGTCTCCTCGGGCGTGCGGTGGGCCGAGCGCACCAGCAGCTCGAAGGGGATCTCGAGCTTCTTGCACAGCGCGAGGGCGCTGTCGAACACCGGGCGGTCGCTCTGGCTACCGATCAGGATTCCGATCTGGGGGCGTGTCTGCGCTTCGTCGCTCATCTCTCGTTATCCCTCGCTTGGAGCGTGGTCGGTCGCGGCCTTGGTGCTCGCCGCGACCAGGCGGTTGGCGATCAGCGCGGCGGTGGCGCCGGCGCCGAAGCCATTGTCGATGTTGACCACCGTCAACCCTGGGCTGCACGACTGGAGCATCGTCATCAGCGCGGCCTGGCCGTCCCGGCCGATGCCGTAGCCCACCGAGGTCGGCACTCCGATCACCGGCACCGCGAGCAGTCCCTTGACCACCGTCGGCAGGGCGCCCTCCATCCCGGCCACCGCCACCAGCGCGGCCACCTCGCGCTCCCGCAGCTCCTCGAGCGGCTCGACCAGGCGGTGGATGCCGGCCACGCCGATGTCGTAGTGGTGCACCACCTCGCAGCCCATCTCGATCGCCGTGACCCGCGCCTCCTCGGCCACCGGGATGTCGGCGGTGCCTGCGGCGATCAGGCCGATCACCCCACCGGTGTGGGGCGGCGCCGAGCCGGGGCGCCTGATCACCGCGGTGCGGCTCCGGCCGACCAGGTCGACCTCGAGGCCTCGTTGGTCGAGCTGCGAGCGGAGGTTGTCGCCCCAGCCCGTGCCGAGGCGCGTGACGAGTGCGCGTCCGGCGGCCTCGGCCATCCGGCCGGCGATCTCGATCACCTGCTCGAGCGTCTTGCCCTCGGCGAGGATCGCCTCGGGGATTCCCGCGCGCTGCTGGCGGTCGATGTCGAGCCGGGCGAGGTCGTGGATGTGCTCGGTCCGGGGCAGCTGGGCCATCGGGTGGTCCTCCGACGAATAGGCCGACAATATAGCCGCTACGTCGGGGTGAGGCGAGGGGTTGGACGTCGGCGCGGACCTAGGGGCGCGCCGGCAAGGTCCCTAGGGGATGCGGCGGCAGATCACGGTGTCGACCTGGCCGTCGCAGTCGAGGTCGTTCCACTTCCCCTGCCAGTCTGGGTGGGAGGCGAGGTGAGGCCCCCACATGATCACGCAGTCTTCCGCGCCGGAGTCGTTGTTCGGCTCGCCGGGGGCCCAGTTCTCGAAAGTCAGCGGTTGGCCGTCGAGCCAGCTGAAGGAGCCGCCGCCGCGGCGCAGTCCGATCCAGGCCATCTGGTTCAGCGGCGCCAGCAGGCCAAAGACGAAGTCGTTCTCGGCCTGGGATCTGAGGCTCGCCACCTGAGCGTTGCGTCCCGCGCAGATCTGGCTCGCGGTATCGAAGGTCAGCCACTTGATCCCCGGTGCCGAGTAGCAGGCACCCTCGAAGAAGTTCTCCTCGGGGTCGCAGGGGTTGGTTGGCACGCCGGCGTCCTGGGTGGGCGGAGGCGGCGGCGGAGGTGGCGGCGGTGGCGGCTGCAATGGCATCGACAGGTCGGCCGAGACCGGCGTGCCGATGACACCCGCGTCGGCGCCCAGCGGGGCCGGTGGCTGGTGGGTCTGGGTCTCGATGTCGCCGCCGCAGCCCGCCGCGAGCAGCCCAGAAACAACCAAGAACAGCCCGCTGGCAAACAAAATGGGCCGTGCTGCGTATGGGATCAACCGCATGCGTTTCCTCTCGCGCCCGCGCCATGAGGCACGCGGGCGATGGTCTGCGCGGGGGGCACCGGCAATTCTGGCTCGATAATCGCCATATCTAAGCAATTATCGTGCCCTTTTCTAAGCTCCCATAAGAATGGAATGCACACACGGCCGTCGATGTAGGTCGGTGGACGATTGCGCCACTTGTTGTAGCGGAATGGCTACTCGGCCGGCCAGGGTGCCACCTCGTGTTTGCTTCCGGGCTGAAATTGTGGGTAAAACCGCGACATGGTCGATGAAGATGCCCGTCCTGCAGACCCCGCTCTCGCCGCGCTCGATGGTCGGCCTCAACCGCCGGCGATGTACCGTTGGGCGGTGCTCGTGGTCGCCAGCCTGGCAATGGCCGGTAACTACTACGTCTACGACTCGATCTCGCCCCTGGCCGACGTGCTGCGCGACCAGCTCGGGTTTTCGGACGGCAAGATCGGCACCCTGAACGGGATCTACTCGTTGCCGAACATCGTGATGGTCGTGTTCGGCGGCTTGATCATCGATCGCGTCGGCACCAAGAAGTCGACGGTGCTCTTCGGCCTGATCTGCTCCGCCGGCGCGGTGGTCACCGCGCTGACGCCGAGGTTCTACGTCATGGCCGCTGGGCGGCTGATCTTTGGCCTCGGCGCCGAGTCGCTGATCGTGGCGGTGACCACGGCCCTGGCCAAGTGGTTCCGCGGCAAGGAGCTCTCCTTTGCCTTCGGCATCAACCTGACCATCGCTCGCCTCGGCACGGTGGCCGCACAGAACTCGCCGACCTTCGCCAAGGGGGCCTACGAGCACTGGCAGGCACCGCTCTGGATCGCCTGCGGCGTTGGCTCGCTGTGCATCATCGGCGCGGTCTTCTACTACCTCATGGAGGCCGTGGCCGAGCGACGCTACCAGCTCGGCGACGCCGACGAGCCGGACAAGGTCGAGCTCAAGGACGTCTTCCGCTTCGGCCTCTCTTACTGGTGGGTCGTCGCCCTGTGCATCACCTTCTACTCGGCGATGTTCCCGTTCCAGACCTTCGCGGTGAAGTTCTTCATCGACGTCCACGGCATGACCCGCGAGTCGGGCGGCTTCTTCAACAGCCTGCTGCCGCTGATGGCGATGTTCGCCACGCCGCTGTTCGGCTACGCCGCCGACCGCTACGGCAAGCGGGCGTCGATGATGATCGTCGGCTCGGCGCTGATCATCCCGGTCTACCTGATGATGATCTACACCACGTTGCCGGTGGCCGTCCCCGTGGCCATCATGGGGCTGTCGTTCGCGCTGATCCCGGCCGTGATGTGGCCCTCGGTGGCCTACCTGGTGAGCCAGTCGAAGCTCGGCACGGCCCTCGGTGTGATGACGATG
>JAUVBO010000888.1 GCA_030591195.1 Pseudomonadota bacterium | reverse complement strand
GTAGCTGGCCTCGATCAGCAGTCGCTGGCGAAAGACTTGCGGCGCGAGGTTCTTCATCTCTCGGTCCTCCCTCCGGCTTGTCCGGTGCTGTCGACACTCGGAGAATCTGCCACCCGCAGAAGCCTCGAGGCCCAACTTCTTTGACACACGACCCGGCGCTGCGGGATACTGCTCTTGTGTTCAGTAGTGAACATCAGAGCAGGTTCAAGCATGACATCCACCGAACAATCGCACAAAATCGACTATTTAATAGACACCTGGCGTCGCTCGCCCCTCTGGCGCCACGTGGTCGATCACCGGGTTGTCGAGGGGACCTCGGCCCAGCTGGCGCCGATGCCCGAGTGGGTCGATCGCCGGCTGGTCCGCGCCCTCGCGACCCGCGGCGTCAATCACCTCTACACCCACCAGCTCGACGCCGCCGAGGCCACCCGGGCGGGACGGGATGTGGTGATCGCGACCCCCACCGCCTCCGGCAAGACGCTCTGCTACAGCCTGCCCGTCTTCCAGCAGCTGCTCGCCGAGCCGCAGGCCCGCGCGCTCTACCTCTTTCCCACCAAAGCCCTCGCGCGCGACCAGGTCGAGGAAGCACGAGCCCTGGCCGCCGAGCTCGACGAGCCGATCGGTGTCGCGGTCTACG
Source organism: Pseudomonadota bacterium (assembly GCA_030591195.1). The sequence goes on along the minus strand of JAUVBO010000888.1, from coordinate 2,270 downwards.
ACGGCGACACCCCGCCCGATCAGCGGCGTGCAGCCCGACGGGGCGCTCGGATCCTCGCCACCAACCCCGAGATGCTCCACGCGGGCATCCTCCCCCACCACACCGCCTGGAGCGAGCTGCTCGCCGGGCTGCGCTACGTGGTGATCGACGAGCTGCACGTCTACCGCGGGGTCTTCGGCAGCCACGTGGCCCACGTGCTGCGCCGCCTGAGGCGCCTGGCGCGCTTCCACGGCGCCGACCCGGTGTTCGTCTCGAGCAGCGCCACCATCGCCAACCCCGCCGAGCTCGCCGAGCTGCTCACCGGCCGCCCCACCCGGTTGGTCAAGCGCAACGGCGCGCCCCGGGGCCCGCGCCACGTGCTGATCTACAACCCACCGGTGGTCGACAGCGCCCTCGGCATCCGCCAGAGCTACCTCAAGGCGACCTGCTCGCTGGCCCGCCGGATCCATCGCGCCGGCGTCGACAGCCTCGTCTTCTGCCGCAGCCGGCTCGCCGTCGAGGTCATGCTGCGGTACCTGCGAGACGACGTTCGTCAGTCGGGTGACCGGCAGTCCGGTGACGCGGGAGGGAGCATCCGCGGCTACCGGGGCGGCTACCTGCCCGACCGGCGGCGCGAGGTGGAGCGAGGCCTGCGCGAGGGGGACGCGCGGATGGTGGTCACCACCTCGGCCCTCGAGCTGGGCATCGACATCGGCGCCATCGACGCGGTGGTCGTCGCCGGCTGGCCGGGCAGCCGGGCGGCGCTCTGGCAACGAGCGGGCCGCGCGGGCCGCCGCCTGGCGCCGAGTCTCGGGGTGCTGGTCGCCTCGAGCGAGCCCCTCGATCAGTACGTCGCCGGCGATCCGGACTACCTCTTCGGCCAGAGCCCCGAGCACGCGCGCATCGACCCGGACAACGCCTCGATCCTCGTGCCCCACGTCAAGTGCGCCGCCTACGAGCTGCCCTTCTCCGCCGACGAGAGCTACGGGGAGCTCGCCGCCGCGGAGACCACCGAGGTGCTCGACTGCCTCGCCGACGCCTCGCTGCTGCACCGCGGGCCGGCGGGGACCTTCCACTACGTCGACGAGGCCTACCCCGCCAACGACGTCAACCTGCGCGGCCCCCTCGACGAGAACTTCCTCGTCGTCCGCGTCGAGGGCGACCAGCGCTGGCGCGGCGACAGCGCCGCGGCTCACGGCACCGTGATCGCCGAGGTCCCCTACGCCGACGCGCCCCAGGAGCTGCACGAGCAAGCGATCTATCAGCTCGAGGGGCGGCAGTATCAGGTGCTGCGCCTCGACCACGACAACCGAAAGGGCTACGTCGCCGAGGTCGACATCGACTACTACACCGACGCGATGACCCAGACCCAGGTCCGGGTGATCGCGCGCCAGCAGCCGGCGGACGTCGACAGCGGCGTCACCGCCTGCCAGGGCGAGGTCCACCTGGTCAACCGGGTCGTCGGCTTCAAGAAGATCAAGCTCCACTCACGCGAGAACATCGGCTACGGCGAGGTACACCAGCCCGACCGCGAGATGCACACCTCGGCGCTCTGGCTGACCGTGCCGCCGCGGGAGCTCTCCCGGCTCGCCCGCACGCCGGCCGAGATCGCCGACGCGACGCTCGCCCTGGCCCGCGCGCTGCATTCGGCGGCCTCGCTGCTGCTGATGACCGACACCCGCGACCTGGGCAAGGCGGTCGGTGACGCTCGCTCGGCCTGGTTCCCGGTGCTCGGCCGCTCGGGGCACCGCAGCGGCGGGGACCAAGAGCGATCCGACGACGAAGCTCCCATGACCCCCGGCCCCTACGCTCCGACCATCTTCCTCTTCGACCGCTACCCCGGCGGCACCGGCCTGGCCCAGCGCCTCTACGACGAGCGGCGCCACTTGCTCGGCCAGACCCACCAGATCGTCGCCCGCTGCGGCTGCAAGCGCGGCTGCCCGGCGTGCATCGGACCGACGCTCTCCGCGCCCGGCGAAGGAGGTGGAGAGCAGATCAGCGAGCTCAAGACCACCGCCCTGAAGCTGATCGAGCTGATCGAGGCCGGCCTCGACCCCATCGGCTTCGCCACCAAGACCAGCGAGCCGCCGGTCCTGCGAGTCGTCGCGCCCCCCGAGCAGCGCGGAGAGCTTTGATGAGCCGGGTGGACCGTATGGCCCGCGTGGAACGGCTCCGCCGCAGCCTTGGCCTGCCCGTCGAGCCCCGCGAGCAGCGCCCCTCCACGCCGCCGTTGCTGACCGTCACGCACACGCCCGCCACCAAGCAACGGCCACCACGGGGTGATCGGATCG
>JAUVBO010000400.1 GCA_030591195.1 Pseudomonadota bacterium | reverse complement strand
GTCGCTGCCCGCGTTGCTCCTCCTCGAAGTACCTCGAGTACGCCTTCGTCGTCGCGCCTTGCCAGCGCCGCTCCGTGCTCACCGAAAACTCGGTGGCCCGAAGCGTCGCTGAACGTTTGACGCTTGCCTCCCGCAGCCTGCTGGATCATATTCGCGCCACGGTCGTTTCGGGGTTCGTTGCCGGGAGCGGAGCATGGTCGACAGCATCGGTCGGGACTTGGTGGCAGGGACGCCGTTGATCGGGCGGCAGGCTGAGCTCGCCGCGCTCGATCAATCGCTCGAGCAGGCGCTGCTGTACCAGACGCCCCAGTCGGTGTTGGTGGTCGGGAACCAGGGGTGCGGCAAGACCAAGCTCCTCTCGCACTGGCTGCAGGCGGCGAGGGCGCGTCATGCGGAGCTGCGGGTGCTCTCCGCGTGCGGCCGCGAGGGCGACGCAGCCTACGGCGTCTTTCGACGGCTGATGGCCCAGCGCTTCCCGCTACCCGTCCGCGGCGACGTCGAGGGCACGCTCAGATCTCAGGTCGAGGAGGTGGTCAAGGACCGACGGCTGACCGAGCTGATCCACTTCCTCGGCGTCTTCCTCGGCGTCTCCCACGGCGACAACCCGTTCCTGCGGACCCTGCAGGATGACCCGGCGCGTCACGAGCAGATCGCCCGCGCGGTGCTGCGGCGCTTCCTCGAGCTGGACGCCGGGCGGTCGCCCTTGCTGCTGGCGATCGATGACCTCCACCTCGTCGATGACGCCTCGCTCGCCTTGTTCTGCGAGCTGGCCGAGAACCTTGGTGGCGTGCCGGTGGTGATCGCGGCCGCGGGCCGTACTGACGTCTTCACCAGCCACCGCGAGCTCGGTGAGATCGAGGGCGAGCATCAGGTGGTCGAGCTCGGCCCCCTGGACGACAGCGACGCGGCGGAGTTGGTGCGTCAGATGCTTCACGGGGTCGAGGAGATCCCACCGGAGCTGCTCGAGGTGGCGGTGGAGACCACCGGTGGCAACCCGCTGTTCATCGAGCGCCTGATTCGGGTGCTGCTTGACGACGGCACCGTGGTGTTCGACGACGAGGGTCACGGTCGGGTCAACGCCGACCGGGTCGCCGAGGCGGAGCTGCCGATGTCGGTGGCGGAAGCGGTGGAAGCGCGAATCTCGCTGCTCAGGCCGGCTGAGCGGGACGTGCTGGAGAAGGCCTCGGTGCTCGGCGGCGTGTTCTGGCTCGGCTCGCTGGTCTGCCTCTCGCGCCTGCAGCAGGAGGTCGAGCGCAAGGCTGACCTGTGGATCGCCGATGTGCTCCAGGCGACGATCACCGAGATCCTCGATGACCTGGCGGCGCGGGACTACCTGCTGCGCCTGCCCGACTCCTCGATCCCGGGGGAGATCGAATACGCATTCAAGCACAACATGGAGCGGGAGCAGATCCGGCGCCGGCTGAACCCCGAGCGCGGGCGCCAGTACCACCTCTTCGCGGCCCAGTGGATCGAGACCCGCGTCCCGGACCGGAGCGAGGACCAGCTCGAGTACCTCGGCCAACATTACGACAAGGGTGGCAACCACCAGCGAGCGGCGTCCTGTTTCCTCGACGCCGGGGATCGGGCCCGTGCGCGCTTCGCCAACTCCCGGGCGATCAAGTACTACCAGCGAGGGTTGCAGTTGCTCGACCTCGACAACGCCCTGGCCAAGAGCGATGGTCTACGGCGCCTCGGCGAGGTCTGCGAGCTGCTCGGGCGCACCCGGGAGGCGGAGCAGAGCTACTCCGAGATGCTGCACTTGGCCTGGCTGCTCGACCACAAGGATCGGGGCGCGCTGGCCCACCGTCGGCTCGGGCGGCTGCGCCGCGAGTCGGGCGACCACGACCGGGCGCTGAGCCACTTCAAGATGGGGATCAAGCTCTTCGAGGGAGTGGGCGACCGGGCGGGCGTGGCGGAGACGCTCGACGAGCTGGGCAAGCTGGCCTCGATCAAGGGGGCCTACCAGCAGGCCCTGGAGCACCACCAGGAGGCGTTGCGGCTCAAGCGGGAGCTCGGTGACCAGCGCGCGGTGTCGGTGTCGCTGAACAACCTTGGGCGGGTCTACCAGGACTCGGGCGCGGTGAGGGAGGCAGAGCGCCACTTCGACGAGGCCCTCGAGGCGCGCAAGGCTCTCGGCGACCGGCTGGGCGTCGTCGACTCGCTGACTCAGCTCGGTGGCTTACACCGGGCCCAGAGCGACTACGCCAAGGCGTTCTCGCTCTGGAACAATGGCCTGAGCGTCGCGCGTGAGCTGGGAGACCGGCAGAGCGAGGCCGACCTGATGATCAAGCTCAGCGAGGCGCTGATCCAGCTCGGGCGGCTGCGCGAGGCCGAGAAACACCTGATCGACGCCGCGAGCATCGCCGCTGACGTCGGCCACCGGCGCCTCGAGGCCGAGTGCCGCCGGACCATCGCCGAGGTCTACCTCTCGCTCGGTCAAGCGGAGGAGGCCCGAGAGGCCGCGCAGCTCGCCCTCGAGACCTTCACCGACCTGGCGCTCGATCCCCAGCGCGGAGCGGCGCTGCTGGTGCTGGCGCAGATCGCGGCGGCGGAGGCAACCGACGAACAGCGGCAGGTCGAGGCGGGCGAGCTGTTCGACGAGGCGATCGAGCTCTTCGACAACTCGGGCAACCAGCGCGAGCTGGCCCGGGCCCTGGCGAGCCTGGCCGACTTTCACGACCGCCGCGGTGACCGGGATGCCGCCGAGGACTGTCGCCGGCAGGCGGACGCGATCCTCACGCCCTGACCGCGGCTAACGCGAGCGGTGCGCCCCCCAGTTGGTCATCCGCGCTGCCACGACCACGGTGCCGCTCAGCGGGTGAGCCCGAGCAGGTGATGCCGCTGCACCCCGTAGCAGCCAGCGACGACAACCTCGGAGTCCTTCGCCGGGGCCTGCGGAATCACCAGACGATCGATTCGTAGCCAGACCATCCGGTCCGCGAGGAGCTCGGCAGCGTGGGCCAGTCGGGCGAGGAAGCGAGCTGCCCGAGCAACCGCCGGATCGTCCGCCTCGCGGCGCAACACCCCGCGGGTGGCGTCGAGCGCCTCGTCGAGGGAGCAGGGGCAGCGAACGGCCCGCTGGCGCGAGGCTGCGGTCACGGGGCCGTCGACGAGCATCAGCGTTTGTTCGGGGAGCCAGAGGAGCCCGCAGCCGAGCTCGGCTCCCCGCGGCGTCTGGGGGTAGACCAGCACGCCGTCGACCACTGGCGGGGGATGCATCTCCCGGCAGCGGTGGAGCAGTTGCTGGAACGCGTCGCGGACAGCTGATGTCGTCTCGAGGTCGCGGTCGATCACGGCGCGCGGGTCGCCCCACAGGGAGGCGCCGACAGCCCGCAACGCCGCTGGCAAGCCGACTCGCTTGGCCGCGGTGGCCGCAGCCGAGGCTGACCGGACGAAGATCCCCGGCGTCACCGGCAAGCCGATGGCCGCGAGGATCTGGCGGAGGTCGTGCTCGCCGAGGTTGGCCGTGGTGTAGTCCAGGTGGCGGTGAACGGCGGCGACCTCCTCGGCGGTGACCTGCAGCCGGGGCGGGCGCGAAGGGTCGGGGCGGCGCCCGGCAGGGCAGGAAGTCCGCGACAAGGCGGCCAGGGCAGCGAGGGTCGAGCTCAGCCGCTCGGCGCCGACCGCCAGGGGCGCCTGTCCGGCGGCTCCGAGGGTGAAGCGGCTGCCGTCCGCAGCGATGGCGAGCTGTCCGGCGCTGGTCGAGCGCCGCGGGCGAGGCGAGGGCGCCACGACCTTGACCTGTCCGGAGCGTCCGCGGCTGTGGGAGAGCTCGAGCCCGGCGCGGGCCAGCGCCGAGGCGAGCAGCGTCGCCTCGTCGCGACTCGAGGCCTGGGCTGTCAGTCGTAGGGCGGAGACGCGTCGCGGACCGAGGCCGGCGGCGATCAGGGCGCCGGCGCGGATCAACTCCTCGGCCGACGCGACCACCGTCCAGCCCGCAGCGTCGGCGACGGCGGCGACGGAGAGCCGCGGCAGCAGCTCGCCGTCGGCGGGCAGATCGCTCGGGACCGTCGCCCAGCGCGCCTCGCCGAGAGGTAGCAGGACGACGCGTCCTAGGTTTTCGCCGAGCTGGCCGGCGCGCAGCAGTCGCTCGATGCTGGTGGCGCGGTGGAGCGCGAGGAGGACCACCGGCTTGGAGTCGAGGGTGCGGGCGGCCGAGACGATGTCGTCCCAGCCTGTTGGGCGATCGTTGCCGCTGCAGACAGCGCCGCTGAGGCGCAGGTCGGCCTCGAGAGCCTGGGCCACCAGGTGGCGGGCGATGGAGCGTCCCTGGGTCACGATCAGGCAGGGCGCCGCAGGCGTGTCGCGAGCGAGCTTCTTCGGCACCGCTGGGATGCCGACCTGCAAGGTGGGCGTCCACAGGGCGCAGCCAGGGCCAAGGATCAGCTGGCCCTCCGCCGCTGGCCGAGGCGTGCGCCCGGCGGCGACCAGCACCGCCCGTGCGGCGGGGCCGCCCCGCGGCGAGGCGGCGTATCGTATCTCGACGTCGACTCGCTTGCTGCTGCCGCGGGCGATCCGGCATGGCGGCCGCCGGGAGACGGCGAGCTCTGGCGTCCGCCGCGGCGGCTTGCCCGCCAGGCGCACGGACCGGGGATCGAGCAGGGCCGCGAGCGCTGTCGAGGCGGGGTTCGTCACCCGAGCAGGCCCAGCTCCCGCATCCGCGCGACCAGCGCCGCTGGCTCGGTCAGCAACTCGACCTCCGCGCCCACCACGGGCTCGACAGCGAGCGGGAAGAGGGCGATCGGCGCGGTCGGGGTCCGGTCGGTG
>JAUVBO010000896.1 GCA_030591195.1 Pseudomonadota bacterium | reverse complement strand
GGCGGGTTTTGTCACCGCGCGTCCGGCGAGAAAAGGTCCGACGCGACTTCTGGGTGAGATTGGCAAAGGCCGCGGGGGAAATCAAGCGCCAAGACGTCGACATCGCGCGCCGTTGCGCGTTGACCGCCGCTCGGGGCCCCTTTATGATCTGGACGATGTTCGCAAGAGCAATGATCCTCACCGCCTTTCTGGGCGGGGCTGGCTGTGATAATGACGCGGTGGCTGGTCTAAAGGGGCATTGGGTGGGCACCATCGGCTGCGCGGTGAACGTTGCCGAGGTGAACATGGGGCTGCAGCCGAGCGGCCCGCGGCTGCTCGGCGATGCGATCACGCGCTCGAACGAGATCAACACCGACTGGCGGATTGACGGTTCCCAGCAGAGCCTGCAGCGCACCACCCGCTGCCGGGACGACACCTGTGACACCGACGCCGACTGCGTCGGCCGCGGTGGTGGCACCTGCAACCAGTTTGGCCTCTGCGATCCGTGCGATGAGCAGGAGGACTGGCGGCAGGTGACCCTGACGATGACCGACGAGGACGTCCAGTCCACCGATCCGGTGATGACCCTCGAGCGCTTTGGCGACGAGCGGCTTGCCGGCAGCATCACTGGCTTCTGCCCCGACGAGAACCTCGCCACGCCGAGCGTGGAGCTGAGCAAGGAACGATGATCATGCCCGACCAACACGGTGAGGCCTCCGCGCTGATGCGCGAGGTGCTGGGCGACGGCTATGCCAACCTCCAGGTCAAGCGCGTCGTGATCGAGGAGGACCTCGAGAACGAGACCACGGCGGTCAGCTGCGAGGTCTGCGAGGCTCAGGAGAGCGCTGCCCAAGAGCCCAGCGTGATCGCCGGCAAGGGCGTCGGTGTGATCGACGCCTTCTTCCACGGCGTCCAGACCCGGTTCGCCGAGGAGTACCCGTCGCTGAAGACGATCCAGTTTTCATCCTTCTCGGTCGACGCCCAGCTCGATACCAAGAACGAGTTCGCTGGCACCGATTCCCAGGCGAAGGTCACGATCGAGATCGCCAACTCCGAGGACCAGCGCTTCACCTTCAGTCACACCTCTCGCAGCGTAATTGGCGCTGGCATTGTCACCACGCTGCGCGCCCTGCAGTACTTCATCAACAGCGAGCGGGCGTTCGTCTCGACCTACCACGCGCTGAAGGATGCCCAGTCGCGTAGCCGGTCCGATCTGGTCCAGCGCTACACTGACACCATGGCCGCGCTGGTGAAGAACACCTCCTATTCCGAGGTGATCGCCAAGATCAAGAGCGACATCTAGCAGTCCCATCCGCTGGCGCCGTGCCTGGCGCCGGCACGACGAGCGCGCGGTCCGTGAGGCGTCATGAGCGAAAAGGCTGAATCGCTGGTGGGCAAGGTGACCCGCGTGCCGGAGGTGGTGCGGGCCATCGACACCATCCCGACCGGGGTCACCGGCTTCGATCGCTGGGGATTCAGCCCGGACGAGGCGAAGACCTACTACTCGTTGGCCTACTGGATCTATCGCTACTTCCGTCCGGTGATCCAGGGCATCGAGCATGTTCCGGCGGGGAGGGCGCTGATCGTCGGCAACCACTCCGGGCAGCTGCCCTTCGATGGCCTGGTGATCTCGATCGCCTGTCTGCTCGAAGCCGACCCCCCGCGCCTGCTGCGGCAGATGGTCGAGCGCTGGTTCCCGACCCTGCCGTTCGTCAACATCGCCCTTTCTCGGGCCGGGGCGGTGGTCGGCGATCCGATCAACTGTCGCAACCTGCTCGCGGCGGAGAACGCGATCCTGGTCTTCCCGGAGGGCGCCCGGGGATCGGGCAAGACGTGGGACCAACGCTACAAGCTCGTCGACTTCGGCAGGGGATTCATGCGCCTGGCCCTGCAGACGGGCGCGCCGATCGTGCCGGTGGCGGTGATCGGCGGCGAGGAGTCGATCCCCAGCGTCCACAACGCGCGCGGGCTCGCGCGGCTGATCGGCATGCCCTATTTCCCGATCCCGCCGCACCTGCCGCTGCTCGGTCCGCTGGCTTACCTGCCGCTGCCAACACGCTTCCACCTGCGCTTCGGCGAGCCGCTGAGCTTCGATGGGCCATTCGACGACGAGGACGAGGCGATCGATCGCAAGGTGGCGCAGGTAGCTGATCGGGTCCAGGCGCTGGTCGATGAGGGCTTGGCCGAGCGGGCTTCGGTCTTCGGCTGAGGAGGAACGAGATGGGGCGAGCAGAACCCACGGCGCTGATTACCGGCATCGCCGGCGGACTGGCGCAGCTGGCGGCGGCCGCGCTGGTCGAGCGGGGATACCGGATCGTCGGCGTCGACTACCGTCGTACGCCGCAGCTGGACCTCTGTGAGGCGGTCTACCGCGCCAACTACAACAAGACCAAGATCGAGGACATCTTCCGCAGGCATCGCCCGAGCCTGGTGTTGCACCTCGGCCGGGTGGGCAACCTCAAGGAGCAACTAGGCAAGCGGTTCGACCTGAACGTGATCGGCAGCCGCAAGGTGATGGACCTCTGCGCCAAGTACCAGGTCGGTCGACTGGTGGTGCTGTCGACGTTTCACATCTACGGCGCACACCCAGCGAACCACATTCCGATCTACGAGGACGAGCCGCTGCGGGCTGGCACGGTCTTCCCGCAGATCGCCGACGCGATCCAGCTCGACAGCCAGGCGGTGACCTGGATCTACCGGCACCCGGAGGTCAAGGGCGTCGTGCTGCGGCCGTGCAACATCATCGGTCCGCGGGTCGGCAACGCGATGAGTCGTTTCCTCCGCAAGGAGACCCAGCCGGTGATCATGGGCTTCGACCCGATGACCCAGTTCGTCCACGAGCGCGACATGATCGACGCGCTGGTGACGGTGGCCGGGTCGGAGGCCGTGGGTGT
>JAUVBO010000172.1 GCA_030591195.1 Pseudomonadota bacterium | reverse complement strand
GAATGGATCGCCGGAGGACCAGATGACCAGAAGCGCACGAGTGATCGCTGCCCTATTGATGGGCTCGATGATGTTGGTGGCCTGCGGGGCTGATGAGCCCACACCAGGCAGCAACTTCCCGACGACCCCGGATCCGACGACCCCGGATCCGACAACCCCGGAGCCGACCGAGCCATCGACGCCGGCCACGGTGTCACTCGATCTCGATCCGGTGACCACGACCACCGTTTGCGGTGACTCGGTGATGATCACCGGCAAGGCCACGCCGGGCTCGGACGTCTACGCCATCGGCGGCTCGGCCACCTCGGACATCCGCGTGTCGCATCCGGTCACGGGAGCCTTCTGCATCGACGTGCCCTTGCGCAAGAATCAAGTCAACCAGTTGGAGGTCCAGGCGAGACACCCAGAGCTTGGCATCGCGACGCCCAAGCCGGCGACGGTAACCCAGGACAACGCGGCGTGCGGCGACACCACCGAGCCGGACGAGACACCGACCCAGGAGCTGGTCAATGTCGCCATCGGGGCCCCGGTCAAGTCCAAGGAAAGCCCTGACCAGAACCCAGCCCAGTTCGTGACCGACGACAAGCTCGACACCTGGTCGCTGTGGGGCGGTGGAGACTGGTACAACCCCTGGGCCTCCTACGACGGCTGGGTGATGATCGACCTTGGCCAGATCAATTACGTGGAGAAGGTCGAGGTCCACTGGCGCGACGTCGCCGGCGTGGGCGAGCAGGACTACGGACAGGAGTACATCCTGCTCTACGCGCCCGCCGACGGTTTCGGCGACCCGGCGCCGAACACCTGGCTCGAGGCGCCCAACGGGAACGTGACCGACGGCGATGGGGGGGTGGATGAGTTTCACTTCAACGGCGAGTCGGTCAAGTTCGTCGCCCTGTTCCTCAAGAAGAATGGCCACAGTAGCTACGGAGAGTCATTCGCGATCTCCGAGATCAAGGTGCTCAAGAAGGACCAGAGCTCCACGCCGCCCCTTGGGTACAGCGGGTCGCAGACTTGTGACGCGGTCGGTTCCGGCTCCTGATCCTCTGGCAAGCATCAAGGGATGAGCCGACTCGTACCTAGCCGGCCCCGGGCAGATCGCCCGGGGTCGGCTTTTTTGCGAAACGCCGGAAAGAGAGCTGCTTTTTCCCCTCAACTCCCATTGTCATCTGATGGTCGGAGAAGCCTCCGAGGGTCGATGACCGACGCGCTAGTGGTGGTGCAGCAAGCCGCCAGAAAACAAGGCTCCACGTCCGAAGACGGCCTGGACTGATCTTTGCTTGGGACTTGGACTGCAAGACGTGGACTGTAAACACTTCGTCGCTTAGGCCCTGGAAAAGGAACCCGGAGACCACGTGTCGCGGGGAGCAGGCCCGGCAAGGCCTTGCTCTCCGGTGGATGAATGAATGCCCGCGACCACCAGTCAGCCTCAAGTCGTATCCAGGAGCGCCGGCCCCGAGTTCGTCCTCACGGCGAAGGTGATGCTCGCCCGACGGCGCAGTGCCGAAGCGATCAACCTGCTTCGTCGCGGCCTGAGCATCGATCCGGCCAACCAAGAGGCGTCCCTGCTCCTTGCCAAAGCGCTGATCACCGCCCGGAGTTTCCGGGACGCTCAGCGAACCCTCGCCCGGCTGCTCGATCGACGTGAAGATCTGCAGGCTTACCGTCTGCTGGTGCGGATCTGCCTGGCGCTCAAGGACTCGCCGGCGGCGTTCAAGGTGGCCACCCGGGCGACCTCGGCCTTCCCTCGCGACGAGCGGCTGGCCCGGCTCTACCAGCAGGCCCTCGACAGCCTCGAGCCTGAGGAGCTACCGACGGAGATCGACGCTCTTCCACTCGGGGCACTTGTCGGCCTCGCGCCTCTCGGCGACGAGGACGGCGACGAGCTGCTCGATGACACCGATCCGGCGACCCCGGTGACGCGCAAGGTCTCGGCCGAGGAGCTGGCGCTGCTCGCACGGATCGAAGCCGAAACCAGCGAGGAGCAGATTCTCGCCGGCCCGGACACCGAAGAGACGCCCGACGAAGAGGCGATCGACACTGACGAGGAGCCAGTCGACGCCCACACGCCACTCGACGTCGACCCCCCAGCCGGGGTCGAAGATCCACCAGTGCTAGTCGGGGCCGGCGATGGCTTCGAGCGGCCCACAGCTCGCTACGGTCCCCTGCTCGGCAAGGGCGCGCCTGACCTCGAGCACGCCGTCAAGCGCTTCATCGCCGCGGTCCACCCCGAGAAGCCCCAGCTCTTCACCGGACTGCTCGGCGATGGCCCGGCGATCTTCCAGTCCAGCTCGAGCCCGGCGGCGGAGGAGATCGAGAGCGACGAGGACGCCCTCGAGGCCGAGACCCTGCGCGAGATCGAGCAGCTTGGCAGTGAGGTGCTGCCCTCGCCCCCCCCGCTGCGGCTGATAGGCAACCGACGGGGCCACGGCAAGCAGGAGCGCAAGAAGCTCGACTGGAGCGCCCTCGACGCTCCGACGCCGAGCGTACCCGGTCTGCCGCCTCCAGCCGCCGAGCCGGAGGAGCAGCCGACCAGACCGTTTTCAGCCCCAGGTGCCGTGACCGCCTCGGTGGTCACGGCTGACCTAATCGGTGTCGACGATCGTCACGCGTGTCAGCGTCACCCGCGTCAGCTCGCCGGCACCGATCCCAAGTCCGAGCCGGTGGACGAGGAGTTCGACGAGTTCTCGGCGGTCGAGGACGACGCGTCGGGTGAGACCACCCCGAGCCCGGCGGCCGACATCTTCCCGTCCTTCGCCCCCGCGCCCCTGCCGAAGGGGGCCAACGGCTTCGGTGGCTCGGCGGCCGCGGTGCTCGATCCCGAGCCTTCGCGCCTGGACACGCCGACCCAGATCGGTAAGCGCAGCGTCAACCGCCCGCTCCTCGGTCCGCTGGCCGCGCGGCCGGCCAGCCGCCGTCAGGAGCGCCGCTTCTTGCGCCGCTACTGGCCAGCGTGGTTCGCCGCGGCGCTGCTGTTGCTCGCCAGCGTCACCGTCGGCTCCCTGCTGCTCGTCCGGCGGGGACAGGCCGAGCAGAAGCTCAGTGAGGCACGACAGCTGGCCCACACCTACCAGGCCAGACACCTGCGGGCCGCCCTCTACCGGGCCAAGGCCACCGCGAACCTCGGCGGTCGCAACGCCGAGGTGCTGGCCCTCGCCGCCGCGATCCACGCCCAGCTGGCCGTCGAGTTCGGCGAGTCCGACCTCGCGGCAACCGCCAAGCTGATCGATCAGGCCAAGCAACTCGGAGCCGCCTTCAACTCCCACGCGGCCGATGACCTAGCCCGCGCCAATGCCTACCTCGTGGTCGCCACCCGAACGCTGCCCCAGGCCGGCGCCTACCTGCGCAAGGCGCTCAAGCGCCACCCGCGCAACACGACCATCGCCCGGCTCTACGCCGAGACGCTGGTCCGCGAGGGAAAGCCCGCGCTGGCGGCGCAGGTCCTGCATCAGATGCCGGCGGATGACGCCGGCGTGCTCGGTGCGCTGGCCGAGCTGCAGTGGCGCCAGGGCAAGCGCCACGGCGCCCGTGCCTACCTCCAGGCAGCGGCGAGCGCCGGGCTGAGCCCAGATCAAGTCGCCCTCCGCCTCGCCCGCCTCGAGCTGCGCTCGGGCCAGCTGAGCCCCAAGGAACTGCGGCGCCTCCGCGCGCTGTCCGACGGTTCGTCGTCGCTGTCGCGCTTCGAGCATGCCTGGGCCCAGCTGCTGGTGGCGATCCTGACCGTGTCTGGCGACGTGGCGACCAGCGACGAGGCCCTCGCCAGGGCGACGCGTAACGCCCCCTTGATCGACGGCGAGTTCCGCTACCAGGCGGCACGGCTCCAGCGGCGCCTCGGCCACCTGGACCAGGCCCTCGAGCTGATCCTCGCAGCGCGGCGCCACGCACCCAACGACGAGCGATACCTCACCGAGGAGGCGACGCTCCACCTGCTGATGGATCGACCGGCCCTGGCAGCGAGCCAGCTTCGTGCGCTGCGCGCGCTGTCGTCGACCGCCCGAGCCACGCTGGCGGAGACCGAGATCCGCCTCGGGGAGCTGGCCCTGGCGGGTAAGACCCTCGCCGGGCTCCCGCCGACGTCGGTCGTTCGTCGGACCCTCGAGGCGCGGAGCCTGCTCGCCGAGCGCAAGCCACACCAGGCCCTACGCCACCTCAGCTCGATGAAGCCCACCGATCCCCAGGTGTCGCTGGTGCGCGGGCTGGCCGAGCTCGCCGCCGGCCAGTTGACGGCGGCCGCGGCCTCTCTCGACGTGGTGCTGTACCAGAACCCGCGCTCGGCCGAGGGGCTCTGGGCGAGAGGGCGGGTCGAGCTCGCGCGCGCCAGCGGCGACGAGGCGCGCCGCCACCTCGAGCGAGCGAGCGTGGCCAACCCCCATCGCCTCCGCTACCAGATCGATCTCGCCCGGCTGCTGGTGATGCTCGGCGACTTCGAGGCTGCGCGACCTCGTTTCGAGGCAGTGCTCCGGTACGACGCCCACAACCTCGCGGCCCTGGCTGGCCGGGCGCTGACCGCCGTCGAGCTCAACCACCGCAAGATGGCCACCGACCTCTACGCGCTGCGCGCGAGCGGCCACCGGAACATGGCGACGATGCTGTCGATGCGGCGCTGGATGCGCCAGGGACGCTGGACCCAGGCCAACGCCGAGCTGCGGCGAATCGACCCCCGGTGGCTGAAGAGTGAGCCCACCGGGCAGCGCTGGCAGGCCGAGATCCTCCGCCGCCGCGGCAAGCCGGTCCCCGCCAGCGCGGTCTACTACCGGCTGCTCAGCTTCCCCCGCGCCCGCCCGGCCGCCCTGCTGGGGTTGAGCGAGCTGGCGCTCGAGGGACGCGACCTCTACGAGGCGCACAAGCACGCACGGCAGGCGGTCGAGGCCGTCGGCCGGGGCATCTACCCCGCTCGCCTGGCCATCGAGGCGCGGACCCAGCTCGCCAAATGCCTCGAGCGTGGCGAGGACTTCGACGGCGCGCTCCGCGTGCTGAAGGAGGTCGTCGAGCTGGCGCCGAAGCGCTTCGAAGCGCACCTGATGCTCGGGCGGATCAGCGCCGAGATCAAAGAGCGCGCGGCGGCCGCCAGCCACCTCAAGCGCGCGCTGGAGCTCAGGCGCGACCACCAGGGCGCCCGGCGGCTACTCGATCGCCTCTGCAAGGAGACCCGCCCCCAGCCCAGCGCCTGCGGCGCCCGCGGCTGACCGTGGCCGGCTCGGCACTGGCGCACTACCGGCAGCACCGGGCGTCGGAGGTTTGCGTCGGCAGGCCGCTGGTGAGAAAGTCCTGGCATGAAGTGCACGAGCTGTGGTGCGACGGTCGAGGTCGAATCCCAGGGTGAGGGGGCCTTCTGCCCCTACTGCAGCGCGAATCTCTCCCACGACATCCGAGCCTCGGAACGAGCCGCGGTCGCTCGCGAGCTGCTGGCTGACCGGAATGGCGATGGCATCCCCGACGCCCTGGAGCCCTTGGTGGACGCCACGGCGGGCGCCGGACCCCACGCCGCGTCAGCTGCTGCTCCCCAGACCAAGGTCGCGGCGCAACCGCTTGCCCGCCCCAAGCCCTTGCTCGGGATCTTGCTCGCGGTTGGCCTCTTCGGACCACTGCTTGTCGGCGGTGGGTATCAGCTGTACCGCGCCCTTTCGGGCCACGCAGCACGGACCAAGGCCATCAACTGGAACTCGCGGGGGGGGACCTGCTCCGTCGACGCCAACGGAGACGGCATCGACGACCTCGTCGGTCTCTCCGGCGAGACCTTCAACGCCCACGTCTTGACGGTGGTGTCGGGACGGAACGGCGAGATCCTCCACCGCGGCGAGAGCTACAAGGGAGGCCAGGTCCACTGCCTGGACATCGACTGGTTCATGGTCGCGCCGGCTGGCCTCCAGCTGCACTTGTACCGCGCGCGTCAGCTCGACGTCCCGGTACGGGTCAAGACCCGCGACCGCCTCAAGCAGTTTGGCCTGGGTGAGGGTTGCGTGCTGTTCAAGACCGCCGACGGCACCGTCGCCGGTGCCGCGCTCGCGACCGGAGCCGCGCAGAGCTGCCGGGCGGCGTTGGAACCGACCCACGCCGCGAGTCCCGGCATCCTCTTGACCCGCTCCCCGGTCTCGGTGACAGGCGGCGGCAAGACCGCCGTCCTCAGCGCGCGGCAAGTCGGCACGCCGGTGCTGCACCTCGCGGTCAGTCAACACGGCTCGGACCTCTGGAACAAGGAGCTGCCCTACCGGCTGAGGACGTTCCGTTCGGGCCTCGCGCTGGTGAAAGACCGAGTGTTCATCTGGGGCGCGGACGTGGCCCAGCCCCAGGGCGGAGTCCTCGTCGCGCTGGACGCACGCACCGGTCGGCAGCTGTTCGCGCGACCGACGAAGTCCAATCGATCCAAAGATGTCGAGTTCTTCAGCTACAACGGCCGCTACCTGATGGCCAAGTGGTACCATGGCCTCTACGCCTACGACCCAGCCGACGGCAAGCTAG
>JAUVBO010000520.1 GCA_030591195.1 Pseudomonadota bacterium | reverse complement strand
GAGGCGACCCAGCCGCCGCTGTTTTCCATCCCGCTGACGGCCGACGAGCTGAAGCTCAAGCGCCGGCGCTGCGCTTTCGTCGACGGCTCCTCGCTGCACGCCGACCTGGATGCTCGCCGCCGCCCAGGGCTTGTATCTGTCACCCCATCTTTCTCGCGCGGGTTCCAACCGATGGTCTGGTCGCCCTCGGACGGTCCCGCGCTGGGGTGTGACCGCCGGAGGAAGCAAGCGCTAGAGCTCGAGCGCCCAGCTCGATCGCCCTGTCCGGGACTCCCGGGGCGCTTGACACTTGCCGTTCACGAGCCAGCGCGGATAAGCTGCCACACCGTCGAGTGATGCTGATCATGGCCAGAGCTCGGCGTGTCAGATGGAGGCGCAAATGAGGAACAAGAGGGCTCTCGTGCTTGGACTGCCGGTGACGGCGATGGTGTTCTGCTTCGGGCTACTCGCACCGCGCGAGGTCGAGGCGCAATACCACGGAGGTGGCCACCGGGCAGGCGGCCAGGCTGGACGTTGGGGCTTCCGTCACCGGATGCATGTCTACGCGGGCGGACAGCTCGGCGGGTTCTTCGTCGCCGCCCAGGTGACGGACCACACGGAGGGGTACCTGAGCCACGGCGGCGGTGGCGGTCTGTTCGGTGGCGTTCGCCTGGGACCGTTCCTCTCGCTGGAGCTGAACCTGGCCGTCAGCGTTCACGATGACGCGATCAGCGCCCAGAGCCCGTTCGAGAGCTTGTACCTGGCGACGGTCACGGCGGACGCCAAGATCCATATCCCGACCTATGGGCCAGTGGAACCCTTCATCCAGGGGGGGATCGGCTTCGCGTACCTTGGGGCGATGTATGAGGGGACCTACGATACCTACGATCAGACGCTGGCTCAGGGGCCGGCGTTTCGCATCGGTGGCGGCCTGGACTTCTGGCTCGGCCCCGGCTTTTCGATCGGCGGGCGGCTGCTCTATCAGGGGCTGTATTTCTCCGAGGACGAGTACGGACGGCGGACCAACAACGTCAACAGCAACTTCGTCAACGGGGTGAGCGTCGACGTCACCGCGGCGGTTCACTTCTAGCACTCTTCCAGCTCAACCCACCTCCCCGCGGCTCTTCGTCTCGGCCAGGGCCTGCGGCCCGGAGCCCGCCGTCCCTGTCCAAAACTCATCTGGGCTCATAGAGCTGCGAGAAGGGTGAGCAGGAGGAGCGAGCGTCGGCGACGAGGCGCCAGCTCGGGGGGAGGTGAGCTCGGTGGGGGCGCGGCGGGGGACGTGGTGGAGCCCACCGACCTGCGGGAGCGCGATCACTTGACCCATCTCGGGCGGCTCGTCCTGTCGCGGTTCGGGGCAATCGTTGTCGAGGGACTGGTGCGTCCGAGACTCGTGGTAGTAGACGACGTACTCGCGAAGAATGCGCCGGAGATGCTGCTCGTTCAGAATGATGACGTGATCGAGGCACTCTCGACGTATGGAGCCGATCAGCCTTTCGCAGTAGGGATTTTGCCAATGGGGATCTCGGCGCAGTTTTGACTTCTTCGATGCCCATCGAGTCGATGCACTTGACGAACTCCCCGAGGAACGTCGAGTCGTTGTCATGCAACACGAAACGGGGAGCGGTGTCGAACGGGAACGCCTCGCGAAGTTGTTGGGTCGTCCAAGCGCTGGATGGCGAGTCGGTCACCGGGCTCCCTTTTCGATGAGCGGCGCCACCGCGTCGGCGGTGAGCTCGAGCACCTCGACGGGGCCACCGTAGTAGCGCGCGAGCCCGACGTCGATGCGCCAGACCCGGCCGCTGCAGGCCGAGGTGATGCCCTCGCCCTGTACCACGTGGGCCACGACCATCCGCTTGGCGCTCAGCGCTGCGAGCACCTCGTCTAGCACGGCGCAGGTCCCCGGCGCGACGACGGTCGACGAGTAGACCGTGGTCCACAGCGGCCCGTCTCCGACGTGCGACGGCCGTGGGGCCTCGCCTGCGATCCAGCGGCGGGTCTCGTCGTTGATCCGGGTCAGCCCATAGCCGAGGTGACCAGGCAGCACGCCGCCGTGGACGAAGACCGTCTCGCCGAGCTGGACCACCACGTCGCGGCGGATCAGCCGACGGGCGTAGGGACCGCCGGGCAGAAAGGCGGCCCTGCGCGCCCGTTCATGGGCAGGGAAGGCTCGCAGCTCCGGGTTGTCGACGTCGAGCCCGGCGAGGTCGTCGAAGGCGCGGAAGCCGCCCTCGGTGACGTAGTCCATCCAGCCGTCGACGTTCATCGTCTCGTGGTTGCCGAGCACCGACAGCACCTGGCCACCGCTGGCAGGCGCCTCGTCGGCCAGGCGGCCGAACAGCTCGAGCACCTGGCGGTCCTCGTCGCCGCGATCGAGCTGGTCGCCGACCTGCACCACCACCAGTGCCCCGCCGACCCACCGGTCGTGCTCGTCGATCGCGCCGGCCAGGCGCAGGGCGTTGCGGGCGGCGGTCAGGTCGCCGTGAACGTCACCGATGGCGACGATCCGTCCCGCGCCGCGGCCGGCGTCCCAGGGCGGGAGGGCATCGGGGGTAACGACGCCCCGATCGGCGGACGAGCGGTCCGGCCGAGCGTCCCCGGGCGTCGGGGCTGGCGTGGCTGGGCAGGCGCAGGCTGTCGCCAGGCTGAGGCTGATGAGGAGGAGACGGCCGAGCATCCCCCTCAGGGTACCAGAGCGCAGCAGTAGAAGCCGCCGTAGCCGCCGCTACCAGGGCAACGCCGTCGAGCCGGCCTTGAACCGGTCGAAGGCCTCGAAGGCCCGAACCAGCGCATCCTGGGTCAGGTCCGCCGCCTGGTCACTGTCGCGGCACAGCGACAGCGCGATGCCAAAGAGCGTCCGGTGGTGCGGCGTGGTGACGCGAACGAATTCGGCCACCCGTGGGTCTTTGTCGTTGCGGGCCAAGTCTGTCCTCGCGCCAAGTCTACAACGACGCCGGGGGACGTGGAGGCGGTGACCAGCTTCGCCCTCTCGCCCTGCTCTCGCGCCGCGCCAACCTCTGGCGTCTGCCGTATACTGACCCCGATGGAGCAAACCTCCCAAGGATGGGTTCGCCCTCGAGCCGGCGTGGCTCACCACGTGGTGTCCCGGGTCGGGCTCTTGCTGCTCGCGGGCTCCTGCTTCGCCTGCAAGTCCGGCGATGGCGGCCCGCAGGACGCCGCCGGGCCCGCCGACTCCCGTCTGGCCAGCGACGCCAAGGCCGACGCGAGCGCTCCTTCGCCGCCGCCGGACAGCGGCTCGGCTTTGCCGGCCGATCGCGGCGTCCCGGCTGACTTCGGCCCTGACGCCGAGCTGCTGATCGAACAGATTCACATCGGCAAGAGCATGGGCGAGAGCGCCCTAGTCATCGGTCCCGACGGCACGTCGGTGCTGATCGACACCGGCGGCGACGCCCAGGGCGACCGGATCATCGCGGCCATCGAGCGCCGCGTCGGCAAGCGCTCCGTCGACTGGGTGGTGCTGACTCACTTCCACTACGACCACATCGGCGCCTTCGAGCGCATCTTCGCGCCCTCGGACGTCAACGGCGGCAAGCCGGTCGTGGTCCAGCGAGGTGTCGTCAGCCGCGGTCTCTACGACATGGGTTTTGACTTCGCGACGGCCGACAAGAACCAGCAGGCACTCTGCGAGGAGCTGGTCAAGCCGGCCTGGGACGCCAGGCGCTTCGACCTCTGCGCGGGGCCGCTCCGCGCCTCCTGCTCGGGTGACGAGAGCGGCGCGCCCTGGCCGGCCAGCGACTGCCTCGGTCTGTTCCAGGGCGAGCTCGGCGACCCGGGCGACGACCAGCAGGGCAAGCTGTCCTTCATCCCACTCGGCGGCAGCGCACGGATCGTCTTCTTCCACGCCAACGGGCACCTGGCGACCCAGTCCGGAGTCGTCTCGGCCGAGCAGGCCGGCGTGGCCGTCGGACACGGCGGGGTATCCAGCGAGAACCGCCGGAGCCTCGGTGGCGTCATCCGCTGGGGAGCTTTTCGCTTCACCTTCCACGGCGACCTCGAGCAACAGCTGGAGCAGTTCGTCGCCGCCCGGGCCGGTCAGATCGTCGAGGACCCGGGTGGCCCACCGCTGCTGCCACCGGGAGCGGCGGACGTGATCCAACTCAGCCACCACGGCTACGGCGACGCCACGTCCCAGGCCTGGGTCGACTGGCTGCTGCCGCCCGACGCCAAGAGCCG
>JAUVBO010000868.1 GCA_030591195.1 Pseudomonadota bacterium | reverse complement strand
GGCCTTCGGCGGCGAGCTGATCCCGCCGATGATCCAGTTCGGCCAGCAGCGGGCGGTCCACGTGTCGGGCTCGACCCACAAGATCAACGGCATGCGGGACGTCTCGACCCAGTCGGTGCACGACCAGCTGATCCGGCGCCAGTACGACAAGATCGAGTCCGCCCGCGAGGAGCTGGTCTCGGTCGAGGAGCACCAGCTCGACGACGCCGAGCTGGTGGTGGTCTCCTACGGTGCCTCGGCCCGGCCCTCGCTCGGCGCGGTGCTCAAGGCCCGCGAGGCGGGGATCAAGGTCGGCCTGCTGCGCCTGATCGGCATCTGGCCCTTCCCCCAACAGCAGATCAAGGCGCTCGGCCAGCGGGTGAAGAAGATCATCGTCCCCGAGATGAACCTCGGCCAGATCAACCGCGAGATCGAGCGCTTCGTCTCCTGCGACGTGATCCCGGTGAACAAGATCGGCGGCGTCTCCCACACGGTGAGCGAGATCCTCGAGCAGATCGAAAAGCACGCGAGCTAAGACCATGCCCCCCAGCGACCCGCCCATGGATGACAAGAAGCTCGAGCGAGGGGTGGCCGGTCTGCCGCTGACGGGCCCCGAGCGCAAGCACCGGCTGCTGCGCTACCTGCGCCAGGAGATCCTGCCGACGACCTTCTGCGCCGGCTGCGGTTGCGGCACGGTGCTGTCGGCCTTCGCCCAGTCCCTCGAGGAGCTGCACATCCCGCCCGAGGACGTGATCTGCGTCACCGGCATCGGCTGCTCGTCGTGGATCCCGAGCCCCTACTTCCGCTGCGACACGCTGCACACGACCCACGGGCGGGCGATCGCCTTTGCCACCGGGGTCAAGGTGATGCAGCCCCACAAGAAGGTCGTGATCATCGCCGGCGACGGCGACATCTCGGGCATCGGTGGTAACCACCTGATTCACGCCGCGCGGCGCAACATCGGCCTGACGGTGATGATGGTCAACAACTGGACCTACGGCATGACCGGCGGGCAGGTCTCGCCGGCGACGCCCACCGGCGTACGAACCTCGACCACGCCCTACAACAACATCGAGCACCCGCTGAAGGCCGCCGAGCTGGTGGCTGCTGCTGGAGCGAACTACGTCTCGCGCTGGACCACCTACCACGTCTTCCCGCTGATGGAGGCGATGCAGAACGCGCTCTCCACCGACGGCTTCTCGTTCCTCGAGATCATCAGCCAGTGCCCGGTGAGCTACGGCAAGATGGTCAAGATGCGCCAGGGTAGCGACTTCCTCGCCCACTACCGGGACAACTCGGTGCGGCTCGACAAGGCCGAGGGAATGACCGAGGAGGAGCTCGAGGGCAAGATCACCATCGGCAAGCTGGTCGAGCGGAAACGCAAGGAGTACACCGTCGCCCAGCGCGAGGTGCTCGAGCGGGTCCAGGGTCAGGATCGGGCCCGGGGCGAGGCGGAAGGGCAGTAGGAGCGGCGACGATGAACATCCGATTCTGCGGTTTTGGCGGCCAGGGCATCCTGCTCTCGGGATACATCTACGGCCACGGCGCGGTGCTCGACGGGCTCAACGCGCTGCAGACCCAGTCCTACGGCAGCGAGTCGCGCGGCGGCGCCTGCAAGAGCGACGTGGTGATCTCCAAGGAGGCGATCCACGACCTCGAGGTGGAGCGCTGCGACGTGCTGGTGGCGATGTCCCAGCCGGCCCACGACACCTTCCTCAGGACCCTGGTCCCAGGCGGGTCGCTGATCACCGACAAGGATCTGGTGGTGCCCGATGGCAGCGTCGACAAGGTCTACGCGATCAGCGCCACCGACATCGCCTACAAGCAGTTCAAGCGGAAGATCATCGCCAACATGGTGATCACCGGCTTCGCCTCGGCGATCGTCTCGGCCGTGAGCGTACCCTCGCTCGAGGGCGCGATCTGCGAGGCGGTCCCCGCCGGCACCGACAAGCTGAACATCGCCGCCTTCAAGGAAGGCTACCGGCTAGGCCAAGAGGCCTTGGCCTAGAGGACATCCAGCATCGACCAGGAGGACGCGACGATGCGCGTCGAAGTGCAGATCGCAGGTTTTGGTGGCCAGGGCGTCGTCCTCGCGGGGGTGATCCTCGCCGAGTCGGCCCTGCGCGACGGACGCCAGGCGGTACAGAGCCAGTCCTACGGGCCCGAGGCGCGCGGCGGCGCCGCCCGCTCGGACGTGGTGCTCGCCGATCAGGCCGTGGACCACCCGCGGGTGCTCTCGCCCGACCTGCTGGTGACGATGTCCCAGCCGGCGTTCGACAAGTACGCGTCATCGGCGGCCGCGCCCGACGATGGTGGCCCGCTGTCGATCATCGACGCCGGCTTGGTCGAGTGTGACGACGCCCGCCACCACCGCGCCACGTTCACCGGCATCGCCGAGGAGCTCGGCCGCAAGATCGTCGCCAACATGGTGATGCTCGGCTTCGTCACCGGGGCCAGCGACCTGGTCTCGCGCGAGTCGATCCTCGCGGCGATCGAGGCCCGGGTGCCGAAGGGCACCTTCGAGCTGAACCACAAGGCCTTCGAGCTCGGCTTCGCCAGCGGTCGTGAGATCCCCGGTGCGCCGCTGGCGCTCTGGCAGAGCTAACACGGCGACCAAGCTTCCGACAGCGCGATCGCTCGCCGTTCTCGGACAAGGAGTCCAAGGTTGGAACAGGCCCAATACGACCGGATCGTCAGCCTCGTCAGCCGCGAGTACAACCTCGCCCAGGGTGACGAGGCCATCGCCTTCGGCGCGCTCTACGCCGGCTGCTCGGTCTACGCCGGCTACCCGATCACCCCGGCCACCGAGGTGGCCGAGGTGCTGGCACGGCTGATGCCACGGACCGGCGAGACCTTCGTCCAGATGGAGGACGAGATCGCCTCGATCGCCGCGGTGATCGGCGCCTCGTGGGCCGGCGCGCGGGCGATGACCGCCACCAGCGGCCCAGGCTACTCGCTGATGATGGAGAACCTCGGCTACGCCTGCATGACCGAGGCG
>JAUVBO010000481.1 GCA_030591195.1 Pseudomonadota bacterium | reverse complement strand
GCTGCTGCTCGGTCCGCTCGGGATCGGCAAGAGCCGGCTGCTCGGTGAGCTGGTCCCCGAGATCCGCGAGCGCTGCGCCCTCTGCCTCGAGAGCCGCGCCGACTCGGCCAAGTCGATGATGCCCTACGGCATCTGGTCCGACGCGATCCTGCGGCTGGCGGGCGCCAGCATCGGTCAGACCGACAGCTCGCGGCGGTCGGCGCTCGAGGGCTTCCTCGGCGGGTACCAGCTCGATCGCGACGCCACCGGCGATGCCCTGGCCTTCATCTGCGAGGCGCTCGGCGTCTCGCTCGGGTCCTCGCCGCCGCTGGAGGCCGCCCGCTCGGATCCGAAGCTGATGCGCGAGCGTGTGGTCGCCGCCTCCGTCGCCCTGCTCGGTCGCGCGTGCGAGCAGGGGCCGGTGTGCCTCTGCTTCGAGGACCTGCAGTGGGCGGACGCCGAGAGCCTCGCGCTCTGCGAGGCGGTGATCGGGCGGCTCGAGCGCCGGCCGATCTTCTTGCTCGGCACCGCTCGACCGATCCTGCTCGAGCGCCGCCCGGAGATCTGCGAGCAGCTGCCGCTGACCCGGATCGAGCTGCGCCCGATCCGCCGCCGCCCCCTCGAGCGGCTGGTGAGCGCGATCCTCGGCGGCCGGGAGGTCTCGCCCGACCTGCACCAGCGGATCGCCGAGTGGTGTCGCGGCAACCCCTACTTCGTCGAGGAGCTGCTCTGCTGGCTGGTCGGCCGCGAGGCGCTGGTGGTGGGGCCGCAGGGCTGGCAGCTCCAGGTCGACGCCGACGGGCTCGAGCTGCCGGCGAGCATCGAGGGGGCGATCCAGGGGCGCCTCGATCAGCTCGACCCGGAGCTGAAGGATCTGCTCAAGGGGGCGTCGGTCTTCGGTGAGGTCTTCTGGGAAGCGGGCTGCGAGTCGCTGAGCTTCGACAAGGCCGCGGCGCGGCTGTGCCGCCTCGAGGGCGCGGAGTTCGTCGCTGCCTGTCCTGACTCGCACATCGCCGGCACGCGGGAGTGGGCCTTCCGCCACCCGCTGGTGCAGCAGGTGGCCTACCGGATGTTGCCGCCCGACTTCCGCCGCACGCTCCACCGTCAGGCCGCGCGCTGGCTCGAGAGCATGGGAGAGTCCGACGCCGCCTGGCTGGCTCATCACTTCTACGAGGGCGGGGACCTCGAGCGAGCCGCGGACTACTCGGCCAAGGCGGGTGCTCGGATGCTCGCCGAGGGGGACCTCGAGCGCGCCACCGAGTACTTCCACGCCTCGCTGACCGAGCAGCTCGCGCCGGCCGATCGCGCGGATCGCCGGGTGGGCCTCGCCCGCGCGCTGATCCTGCTCGGTCACTACGACGAGGCCTGGCAGGCGGTGGCGGCGCTGTCGACGATCAGCGGGGAGCTCGAGCACCTGGTGCGTGCGGACGTCGAGCTGCAGCGCGGGAGAATCCGCTACGCCCAGGGGAGCTACGCCGAGGCCGAGGGCCACCTGGAGGCGGCAGCGGGGGAGCTCGACGGCGACGAGGATCCGTCTCTCAGCTTCGAGATCGACCACTCGCTCTTCTGGGTCATGTGGGTCCAGGGGCGGTATGACGGGGCGCGTGAGGTCGCGACCCGGCTGGCGGCGAACGCCGAGGTCGAGGGTCGCCTCGATCATCTCTGTTCGGCCAAGCTAGCCGGTGCGTACTGCAGCGTCGTCGGCGATGACTTTCCGGCGGCGATCGCGCTGACCGAGCAGGCGGTGATCCACGCGCGGGACTTCGGCCACCCCTACCGGGAGGTCGACGCGCTGACGCTGCTGGCGATGGCGAAGGAGAACGTCGGGCTCTACGAGCCGGCGCTCGAGGCGCTGGAGCTGGCGCTGGGGCTAGCGTCGGGGCTCGGGACCTCGTTTCACCAGATGAACATCCACGCCTCGATCGGGCGGATCGCGCTGCTGCTCGATCGCTTGCCCGACGCGCTGACGGGGCTCGACTGCGCCATCGAGCACGCCGAGCGAATCGGCGAGAGTCGGATGCTGGCGATCAGCCTCGGCACCAAGGCTCGGGCGCTCTGCCGGCGGCCGGGGCCCGGGGACCTCGACCTAGCGGCGATCATCGCCCAGCGTGCCCTGGAGCTCGCCGAGCAACGCGCGACTCCGGTGGAGGCCGAGGCGCAGATGACGATCTGCCAGGTTTGCCTGGCCCAGGGCGACGTCGAAGAGGCCGTCGTTGCCGGCCGTGCAGCGCTCGAGCTGGTCGAGACCACGCCGGAGCATGGGATCGAGATCCTGCTCACGGTCCACGATGCGCTCACCGCTGCCGGCGAGCCCGAGCAGGCCGGCGCGGTGCTGGCGCGGGCTCACCAGCGGGTGACCGAGCAGGCGGGTCGGATCGGCGACGTCGCGATGCGCACCGGCTTCCTCGAGCGCGTGCCCCACCACGCCCGGGTGGTGGCCCTGGCTCGGGGGGCGGCGATCGCCACTTGATCTCCTTGATCTCCGACAGCGGCGGATTCGGTCTTGACGGAGGACAGGGCAGGTGTTGTAGGATAAATTACATGAAAAGCATTCAGGGTTCGAACAGGGCGTATCTCGCGGGCGGGCTGTGCTGTCTGCTCATCGTGGCGGTCTGGAGCTGCTCGGACAGCACCCAGATGATCGAGCGTGACGGCGGTGGAGGTGACGGCGGCGTCGCCGAGAACACCCTCGAGCGCTGTCAGGACGGCGATGACAACGACGGTGACGGCTTCGTCGACTGCGCTGACCAGAACTGCTGGGCCTTCAAGGTCTGCGCCGACGCCGGCACGGCCACCACGGACGGGGGCGTGGCGGATGCCCCACAGAAAGACCTGGCGCTAGACACGGGTGCGCCCGACGTGGCCCAGCCCGACACCCTCGCGCCCGACGTGGCCCAGCCCGACACCTTGGCGCCCGACACCTTGGCGCCCGACACCTTGGCGCCCGACACCTTGGCGCCCGACACCTTGGCGGCCGACGTGGGGATCGATGTGGGGATCGACGCGGCGGCCGACGGCTTGGTGGACGGCTTGGTGGACGGCTTGGTGGACGGTTTGGTGGACGGCCTGGTGGACGGCCTGGTCGACACCGTGGTGGACGGCCTGGTCGACACCGTGGTCGACGGCCTGGTCGACACCGTGGTCGACACCGTGGTCGACACTTACGTCGATGCTGGCTATTGCACTCCCGATGGCTCCTGCGATCCGGGCGAGAGCTGCGACGGTCGCAACGGCACGTTCATCTGTCCCGACGACTGCGACAGCAAGTTCCTTGGCAATCCGATCAAGGAATACTGTTACGTGGGGGACACCTGCGAGGGCGCTGGCTGTCCCTAGCCCTTCGATCTCTAGCCCTCCGAGATTGCAAGCAAAATCTACCATTCTGCCGGTCTAGTGCGCCTTGCTGCGGACCTGCGCCCATGATAGGCTGCCCCTGGTTCTACACCCTTTTCTGACAGCCGAGATTCCAAGCTCAAGGCTCGGGCGCAGCGGCACAAGCAGGAGCACATTGACCATGACAGATGGCTCACTGGTCCAACAGGTCGCCAAACTTCAGGACTATGACGTCTATCAGGACCTCCACTGGGAGGGCTCCCTCGAAGACTACTTCAAGATCGTCAAGGAGGACCCCCGGGTCTGTCGCACCGCGTTTCAGCGCGTCTACGACATGATCCTTTCCTATGGTCGCGAGGAGTACATCGACGCGAAGAAGAAGCTCGCGCGCTACCTCTTCTTCCGCGACGAGGCGACCGGCGGCCGGGACGCGATCTTCGGCCTCGACATCCCGCTGATGAAGCTGGTCAACATCATGCGCTCAGCGGCCCACCAGTACGGCACCGAGAAGCGCGTGATCCTGCTGCACGGCCCGGTGGGCAGCAGCAAGTCGACCATCGCCCGGCTGATGAAGAAGGGCCTCGAGGAGTACTCCAAGACGCCCGAAGGCGTGCTCTACACCTTCACCTGGCACCTCACCGGCGACGCCTGTACCGACCCGTCAAAGGACGAGGAGATCTTCCCCTGTCCGATGCACGAGGAGCCGCTGCGGATCATCCCACCGCAGTGGCGCGAGCAGGCTTTCGAGAAGCTGGGAATCAAGGGCAACGGCTACCCGATCTCGATCGACGGCGACCTCTGCCCTGCCTGCCGATACGTCTCGAAGAAGCTGATGACGCTCTACAACGGCGACTTCGAGAAGGTCGCGAGCCACGTCCGGGTTCACCGGCTGGTGCTCTCGGAGCAGGATCGCGTCGGCATCGGCACCTTCCAGCCGAAGGACGAGAAGAACCAGGACTCGACCGAGCTCACCGGCGACATCAACTACCGCAAGATCGCCGAGT
>JAUVBO010000079.1 GCA_030591195.1 Pseudomonadota bacterium | reverse complement strand
TTGAGCTGGAGCCGCAGGGCCCCCTCGCTCGCCGCGGCGTTGCCGGGACTGGCATCGAGCACCGCCTGGTAGGCCTCGGCGGCCGCCTGGGCGTTGTCCGCGGTGAGCTCGAGGTAGAGCGCGTGGTCGAGCCACAGGCCGACCCGGTCGTCGGTGGAGGAGAGCTTCTCGGCGGCGTTCTTGACCAGCCGCTCGAGCGGGCCGGTGGCGCGGCTTTCGATCAGCAGGCGTACCACCCGCTGCAGCGCCGTGAGCGAGGTCGGCTGGCGCTTGAACGCCTCGAGCGCTGCCTTCGTCGCCGACCTTGGATCCGATAGCTCGCGCTCGTAGATCCTCGCCATCTCGGTGAGCAGCCGGATCGCCTGGTCGTTGTCGTCGGTGGCCGCGACCTCCTTGCGGTAGAGATCGACGGCGGCGTGGGCGTCCTCTTCCTGCGCGGCGACCGCCGGCCAGTTGGTCGTCGCCAGGCGGACCTCCTCCATCGCCGCCCGCATCGCGCGCTCGAGCCCGGCGGCGATGGCGAGGCGCAGCTCCTCGGGCAGGGGGGCGGCCTGAGGCGAGGGCGCGTTGCTCGGGGGGACTTCGTGGTTTGTAGCGTCTTTGACGTCCATGCTTCTCGCTGACCCCAAAGGGATGTTAATGCGTATCGTCTTGGCTTTTTACCACGATTCCCCCTAGCCTTGGCATTTAACGGCTGGGGATTACAGCGCAAAAATGGGACATGGCCCTCTGGGGCCTCTCCTCCGTTCGGGAGTTGTCATGAAATACGCACTGGCTGATGTCCGATCAAACGCTGACCGCTGTCGTCAGGCCCGGGATGACCTCGTGGCTCTGCGGCTCTATTCGGTGGTCCTGCGCCACGCGCCGGAGGACTTCGGTGCCCGGCTGGCCCTGGCCGACACGCTGCTGCAGATGGAGCGGCGGGCCGAGGCGATCGCGGTCTACCAGGCCACGGCCCAGCTCTGCATCGACGGTGGCCAGCCATTGGTAGCGGTGGTGGCGACCCGGGCCGTCGAGGCGGCGGCCGCCGGGTCCGAGAGCCTCGAGGAAGAGCTCGAGCTCGGCCGCCGGTCGGACGAGCTGGTCCGCCGGCTGGCAGAGACCCACGGCCGGGGCTCCGAGCGTCTTGCCGAGGTCGGCGCGCGGCTGACGGCGCAGCTCGCCGGGATCGAGGTCAGCGATCGCGAGCTGCAGGGCGAGAGCCTGGCGGAGGAGGTGATCGCCGAGGCCACCCGCGTAGGCAGCGACCTCGCCCCGGTGGGCGAGCTGCCGTGGAGGTATCCGCCGGTGCCGATCCTCGGCCGGCTGCGGCCTCCGACGATGATCGACGCCCTGGCGGCGATGGTCGTCCACCGTCTCCCGGCCGGGCACCTGCTGATCAGGCAAGGGGAGCAGGGCACGGCCTGCTACCTGGTCGCCAGCGGCCGGCTGCGGGTGCTGCGCGAGGACGACGCGGGCGAGCAGCGGCAGGTGGCCTCCGTCGGCCCCAACGCGGTGGTCGGCGAGATGGCGCTGATCACCGGCTCGCCGCGCCAGGCGACGGTGGAGGTGGTCGAGCCGGCCGACGTGCTCGAGCTCGGCCCCGACGCCCTCGCCGCCATCGGCGACGAGCTCGACGAGCTGGCGCCGGCGCTCGACCGGGTGGCCCGTAGCCGCTGGATGCGAAACCTGCTCGAGCAGAGCCCGCTGTTTCGCATCTTCACCCCGGCGCAGCACAAGGATCTGCTCAAGCGATGCTCGGCCCACGAGGTGCCCGCCGGGACCGTGCTCTTCGAGCAGGGCGAGGCGGCCAAGGGGCTCTACATGCTTCTGCGCGGCGAGATCGAGCTGCGTCGCGAGATCAGCCCGGCCGAGCCGCCGACCCGCGTGCCGCTACAGGCGGGGGCCGTGGCCGGAGTCGAGTCGGTGCTCGACGGGCGGCCGGCGGAGACCTCGGCGGTGACTGTCGCGCCGGCGACGGTGCTCTTCCTTTCGCGCCGAATCGTCGCCAAGCTGCTCGAGGGGGTGCCCGAGTTTGCCGACGCCGTGCGGCTGGTGGCAGCGCATCGCCGACGGATCACGATGATTCCCCAATGAAAATGATGACAGTGAAGGCGGTCAGCGCGTCAGCGGCGCGATGGTCCAGTCGGCGGTGGCGAAGTCGGGACAGCTTCCGGTGGTCGACTGTCGCTGGAACGAGCTGATCGCGGCGTCGAAGCCCGCCGGCCAGGGGATCGGGCTGAAGCTGGCGCCGACGGGGAGGCTGATCGCCTCGGGCCCGATCGCGAGATAGTCGAGCAACCAGCCTTGCCGGTTGTAGATCACGGCCGCGTTGGGGTGCGTGGCGCCGGGCGGCCCATCGTAGAACGGGATGTTGGATCCGGTGTTGATGTCACCCGGCTGGTCGCCCTTCTGGTGCTCGAAGACGTAGAGCAGCTGCCCCGGCGCGATGGTCACACCGACGCCGAACCGGTGCTCGCGCGGCTCCACCGGGTTGATGCCCGAGAGGACCAGGGTGTAGCCCTCCAGGTCGATGGGTGCCGAGGTGATGTTCTTCAGCGCGACGAAGTCGGGCTGGCCCACGGCCACCTCCTGGTAGACCACGGTGGCGCTGCCGCTGGAGCAGATCGCGGTCGGCCCGACCACGGCGTCGGTCTGGGCGTCGGCCAGCGGACGGGCCTCGTGGCTCGACAGCGAGGCGTCGTGATCCGCGATCGCCACCGGCGGGGCCACTTCGTAGGCCGGCGCATCCAGCGCCGTGCCCGCGTCAGCTGCGCCGCCATCGTCGGCGGCGTCGCCACAACCGGTGGCGAACAAGAAGATCCAGGGCAAGAGAGCGTGGCAGGCTCTCCGGTACATCGCGTTCTTTCCTTGCTGAAGCCTAACACTGTCGATCATAGACGCGAGTCGACCCGAGCGCAAAAAGTGCTCGCTCCACCCGGGCGGCCGATTTCCTCTTCCGTGTCGAGGATGACGAGCCTATTCTCTTCGGTCACTGCACCGGAGGCGCGCCATCTTCAGCACGGTCCTGCAAGATCCGCTTGTTCTGCTGATCCCCTTCTTCGCTGCCATCATCGGTTGGGCGACCAATGTGATCGCGGTGAAGATGATGTTCTACCCGATCGACTTCTTCGGCATCCGGCCTTACCTCGGATGGCAGGGGATCATCCCGGCCCACGCGAAGGAGATGGCCGCCCGGTCTACCGAGCTGATCACGACCAAGCTGATCAACCTCAAGACGCTGTTCGAGAACTTCGACCCGAAGGAGTTCTCCGGCAACCTCGACGCGGCGATGAACGAGATCACCGAGGAGGTGATCCGGCAGACCGCCGCCAAGTTCGCCCCCCAGGACTGGGAGGCGGCACCCGAGGAGATGCGGGACATGGTGCGGCAGATGATCCGCACCGAGGTCGAGGAGGTGACGGTCAAGATCCTCGGCGACATGGGTGACTCGATCGAGGACATCATCGACCTCGAGGCCGTGGTGGTCGAGGCGGCCCACCGTGACCGGGCGCTGATCGGCGACATGTTCCAGGCCGCCGGTGCCGAGGAGTTCAGGTTCATCAAGCGCTCGGGGCTCTACTTCGGCTTCGCCTTCGGTCTCGTCCAGCTCGCCGCTTGGGTCCTCTACCCGGCCTGGTGGGTGCTGCCGTTCTTCGGCTTCCTCGTCGGCTACGCCACCAACTGGCTGGCGATCAAGCTGATCTTCGAGCCGTCCCAGCCGAAGAAGATCGGCCCCGTGACGGTCCAGGGGCTGTTTCACAAGCGCCAGCAGGAGGTGTCTCGCGAGTTTGCCCAGATGGTCTCGCGTGACGTGCTCAACCCGGCCAACATCGTCGCCAAGATGATCGAGGGCAAGTGGGGCGAGCGGCTCTTCGGCATCGTCGAGAAGCGCGTCAACGAGCTGGTCGACAAGTACCAGGAAAACCCGATGGCCAGGGCGATGGTCCCCGAAGAGAAGTGGGACGAGGCGCGGGTCGAGCTCTTCAAGCGCGTGCGTGAGGATCTGCCCAAGCCTGGCGGCTTCCTCTACGTCTTCACCGAGCGCGCGGTGGACGTCTACAGCGAGCTGTTCGACCGCATGGCGGCCCTCGACTCGGACAGCTTCGAGGGCGTGTTGCGACCGGCGTTCCAGAAGGACGAGTGGAAGCTGATCGTCGCCGGCGCGGTGCTCGGTCTCGGCGCTGGCGTCCTCCAGGTCCTCTACCTCTTCGGCGACATGCTGATCAAGTAGCCGCGCGACTATCGGGTGCGGGTGACCTTGTTCAGGCCTCGCGGCCGGTCCACCGGCAGGCCTCGGGCGCGGCAGAGGTGCAGCGCCAGCAGCTGCCCCGGGATCACGCAGGTCAGCGGCGCGAGCCACTCGGGCACGCCTGCCGGCAGCTGCAGGCCCCTGGTCGCGGCCCGCAGCACCCCCCGCACGTCGGACAGCGCGATCACCTCGGCGGACCGCGCGGCGAGGGCTCCCTGCAGCTCGCGCAGGTCGGCCAGCACCCGCCCGCGCGGCGCGAGCAGCAGCACGCAGAAGCCGGGCTCGATCATGGCGATCGGACCGTGGCGGAAGTCTGCCGACGAGTAGGGCTGGGCGACGACGTGGGTCAGCTCGACCAGCTTGAGCGCGATCTCGAAGGCGCTGCCGTAGCAGAAGCCGCGGCCGATCACCGCGCAGCGATCGAGGTAGCGCAGCCGCTCGGCCGCTCGCTCGGCCGCGGGCTCGACCTCGAGGGCCGCGGCCACCCGGTCGGGAATCGCCGCCAGCGCCTCGCGACGCCGTGCCCGAGAGCCCTCGAGGGCGCTGGAGAGCATCGCCAGCAGCATCAGCTGGGCGGTGTAGGTCTTGGTCGCCGCGACGCTGCGCTCGGGGCCAGCGTGGCAGAGCAGCACCTCGTCGGCCGCACCGGCCAGCGGCGACCCAGCGGTGTTGGTCACCGCCACGGTCAGCCCGCCTGCCGCCCGCGCGGCCTCTACCACCTCGACCACGTCGTGGGACTCGCCCGACTGGGAGATCGCCAGCACCAGCGCCCGACCGAGCTCGGGTGGTCGGCGATATTTGGTGAACAGCGAGGGCGTCGCCAGGGCGACGATCCTCCGGTTGAGGGCGCCGAAGAGGTACTTGCCGTAGAGGCCGGCGTTGTCGGCCGAGCCCCGCGCGACGACCAGCACCACCTGTGGATCGTAGGCACGGATCTGCCCCGCGACCTGATCGACCCGCCGCTGCTCGCGCTGCAGGATGCGCGCGAGCACCGTGGGCTGAGCCCGTATCTCGCGCCGTAGCACCGACGAGTCTGGAGCCTGGTGTCTGCTGGCCATCGCGCTCTCCTTGGGCACTCAGCCGAGGCTGCGTACGACGTCCGTGACGCGCTGTCGCAGGGCTCCGGCGGTTTGCTGATCGTCGGCCTCGATGATCAGCCGGACGATCGGCTCGGTGTTGCTGCGGCGCACGTGGACCCACCCATCGGGCCAGTCGGCGCGGACCCCGTCGCGGAGGTCGAGCTTCGCGTCGTCGAGCTGTTGGCGAAGCGCTGCCAGCAGCCGGCGCGAGCGCACCGCGGGCATCGGCAGGCGATCCTGCAGCAGCACCCGGGGCGGCAGGGCGTCGAGGGCCTGGGCCACGGTCCGCTGCCGCTGTGCCAGGTCCTCGAGCAGCAGCGCGATGGCGATCAGGCTGTCGCGGCAGGGGTGGATCGCGGGGTAGATCAACCCACCCGATCCCTCGCCGCCGACCACGGCCTTGACCCGGGAGATCTCAGCCACCACGTTCGCCTCGCCGACCTTGGTCCGGTAGACCGGTACGCCATCGTGCAGCGAGGCCACGTGGTCGATCAGCCGACCGGTGGAGAGGTTGACCACCACCGGTCCGGGCTCCCGTCGCAGGACGAGGTCGATCAGCAGCGCGAGCATCTGGTCGCCATCGAGTGCTCGGCCCCGCTGGTCGACCACCGCCAGCCGGTCGGCGTCGGCGTCCTGGGCGAAGCCCACGTCCACGGCGGTCTGGCGGACGCGCTCGCGCAGCAGCTCGAGGTTCTCCGGTCGCGGCTCGGGCGGGCGGTGGAAGTGCCCCGACGGTTGACAGGCGATGCGGCTCACCCGGCAGCCGAGGCGCGACAGCAGCAGGGGGGTGGCCACGGCACCGGCGCCGTTGACGCAGTCGATGGCGACCCGCAGCTTCGCCTGGCGGATCGCGTCGACGTCTACCTGGGCCAGCACCGCGTCGATGTGGGCTTGCACCGTCTGCTCGTCGTAGCCCGGCTGGGGAATCTCCGCTCCGCTGGCGCGGCGGAAGGTTCCCTGGTTGTAGATGTCGAGCAGCTCGCTGGCCTCGGAGCTGCTGAGGAACAGCCCGTCGGCCGACAGCAGCTTGAGCGCGTTCCACTCGGCCGGGTTGTGGCTGGCGGTGACCGCGATCCCCCCCACCGCGTCGGCGCGGCGGGCGCAGCGGAGCTGGATCGCCGGGATCGGCGCGACGCCCAGGTCCACCGGCTCGCAGCCGGTGGCCATCAGCCCGGCGAACACGGCGTGAGAGACCATCGCCCCCGAGGGGCGGGTGTCCCGGCCGACCAGCACCCGACCGGGACCGACGTAGCTGCCGAAGGCCGAGGCGAAGCGGCAGAGCAGCCGCGGGGTGAGGGTCTCGCCCACCACCCCGCGGACCCCCGAGACGCTGACCTTGAGGCGGATCGCTGACATCGTCTCTCGTCCCCTTTTCGGCCCTGCTACTCGATCGCAGCTGCGCGCGTCCGGCGGACGAGCTCGGCGAGCAGGTCGTCGGCGCCCTGGTTGCTTCGCGCCTCGCAGGCGATGCGAACCACCGGCTCGGTGTGCGAGACCCGCAGGTGGTACCAGGCTCCCTCGGGCAGGTCGACCCTCACCCCGTCGAGGTCGGTGACCCGCCCGCCCGCCTGGCCGCGGAGCCGGGCCACCGTGGAGTAGGCGCGGCTGACCCGGCAGGGCACCTGGGCGCTGCGGAAGCAGACCGTCGGCAGCGCGGCGGCCAGCGCGGCGGCGCTGCCGTCGGCCGCCGCCACCTGTTCGATCAGTCTGGTCATCACCGCCAGGCCGTCGAAGGCGAGCGCGAAGCGCGCCAGCGCCACCCCACCCGAGGTCTCACCGCCTACCGCGGCCTGCTCGGCGACCACTCGCTCGATGACCGCCTGGATCCCGACCCCCGAGCGCACCACCCGCAGATCACCCCGGCGCTCGGCGATCCGCTCCACCCGGCTGTCGCTGCAGATCGTCGTCACGACGGTCTGTTCGGCCTCCGCCTCCCCGTCGGATTCCGGCCGGTCGAGCAGGATCAGCGGCAGGGTCGCGCCGCTGCCGAGGGCCTCGCCGCGGTCGGTGATCAGCGAGACCCGCTCGCAGTCGCTGCTGAGGCCGAAGCCGACGGCGGCGCCGACCGGCCGAACGATCGCCGCGGCCTGGGCCAGGTTGGCCGCGGTAGGATCAGGGTGGCGCGAGAACTCGCCGCTGGGCTCGCAGCTGAGCGGGATCAGCTCGACCCCCAGTCGCCGGCAGAGCAGGGGCACCACCATCGCCCCGGCGCCGTTGCCGGCGTCGATCACCACCCGCAGCCGGGCGCGGGCGATCCGCTCGCGATCCACCGCGCGCAGCAGATCCTGCAGGTAGCGCTCGATCACGTCGTCGAGGTCGCGGATCGCGCCGAGGTGATCGTGGCGCGCCTTGCGGTAGTCGCCCTGGTGCCACAGATCGAGGACCTCGCTGCCTTCGGCCGATGAGAGCACCTCGCCGGCGGCGCCGAACAGCTTGAGCCCGTTCCACTCGACGTCGTTGTGCGAGGCGGTGACGCTGATCGCACCGCCGACGCCGAGCCGCGCGGCCTCCCGCTGGGCGACGGCGGTGGGGCAGATCCCGGCGTCGAGCACCTCGCAGCCGGCCGCCGAGAGGGCTGCGGTGGCCGCGGCCGCGAACATCGGGCTCGATGGCCGCGTGTCACGGGCGATCAACACCGGCGTGCCGTCGAGCCAGGTGGCAAAGGCGCTCACCAGATCGATCACCCGATCGAGCTCGAGGCCCTGGCCGACGCGTCCGCGAATTCCCGACGGTGAGACTTTGACCTGACGCATGGGTTGGTCCGTCAATGGTCGAGGCTCGCGGCGATCGAGTCAAGCTCAGCTGCTACGGCTGCTGGCTGCACTCCATCGAGATCCCGATCGATACGGTGCCCGGCGGTGTCTCGGGCACGGCGAAGAAGACCCGCATCGCCTCCGGGTTCTTGCCGCCCTCGA
>JAUVBO010000206.1 GCA_030591195.1 Pseudomonadota bacterium | reverse complement strand
GGTCGGTGCCTCGGCGACCGAGGCATCTGCTCGGGCGCCTGGGCTTCGACCGGGGCATCCGCTTTGGCGGGGTGCGGCGCCTGGCGCTGGCGTCGCCGGATCCGCTCGAGGATTTGCTCGAACCGCTTGCAGGGGTCCTCCCGGTCGACGCGATCGGTGAACCAGAGGTAGTCGTGGGGCGCCGCGGTCGCGCCGGTCTCGCGATCGAGGTAGCTGCCGGGCTTGCTGCTGTCGGGTTGAGTCTCGACGAACGCGACGCTGACGACGGACCGAGCGGCAACCCCGAGGGCGCGCAGGAAGAACGGCGCACCGCGGTCCTGGCGCGCGTGCACCGATCCGGCGATCAGCACCGCGCCACCGGACCTGACGGCGCCCCGGCGCAACGTGCGGGCCAGGCGGACGTCCCTGAGCTGCTGGGCCCGGGTCATGATCTTCACCATCCGGTCGTTGGCGTGGCCGCAGTGCGAGGCACGGATCATCTTCGCCAGGCCGGCCTTCGCCGGCGCCGGCAGCTCGACGGCCAGCGTGAGCTCGCCGTGCCCCGCCGCCGGGCGACTCGTGGTCGAGCCGTGCAGTGCCGCGCGGAGGGTCTTGCGACCGATGCCGCCGGCGAGCAGATTCAGGTCTGCTCCGAGTGCGACCTTGGCGATCGGCTGGTAGTGCTTCCAGGGCCCCCAGCCGCGCAGCTTCCAGCTCACCGCCTTGCCGAGGGCCGTCGCCGACCGGTCAGGGCGGGCGATGAAGGCTGCCAGGGCGTCGGCCTCGGTGGCGGTGATCATCTCCCAGACCACGGTCGGCCTGCGCCCGGCGCGCACCAAGGCGCCTAGCAGCTCGGCCTGTAGTCGATGATGCCGGGGGTTGTCGTGCTTCTCGCCTAGCAGCACATACGGGCGGGCAGCCAAGGCTCGCACGAGGGCGGCGCGACCGATGAAGCGACCCGCGGCCACGTCCCAGATCCGCTCCCGCAGGGGATGGGCAGCCGAGGAGCGCCCGTCGGGCAGGGTGCGCGGGACGCCGACGCCGGGACGGCACCCGGCGAGGCCCCCCGAGGAGGCGAGCAGCGCGGCGGCAAGGGCGCCGAGGCGAACGATATCAGCTCGAAGGCTCCGCATGCTGCAAAGACTGCTCAACGTTCTCCCCGTCCTCTGGAGCAACCGGATCTCGCTCATCGGCACGCCGCTGACCACCATCGCGGCCAACGTGATCCTAATCTTCTTCGTCTTCGATGTCGTCAGCGGCGTGAACAACCCGTACGCCCAGACCCTGGCCTGTCTGGTGATGCCGATGCTGCCCTACGTTCGTCGTCAGGCGATCTCCCTGCTGCGTGACAGCCAGGTCGTCCCCGAGTGCGTATTCCGGTCGCCGACCAGGCCCAAGCCGTGATGCCGCCGTCGGGCCCGTCCACGAGGCTGTCGGTCGGCGACTCTGACACGTCCCACAGATCGACCTCGCCGCGATCGACCGGCAGAGCTTCGAAAGCAGCGCCTACATCGAGCTGGTCCTCGCCAGCAACTCGACCGTCCGCTGGGCCACCCGCCCCGACGAGGTCCGTATCCGGTGGTAGCGCCGCCAGGCTGACCCAGGTTGGCTACAGCGCCTGGCAGGCATCGTACGGGCCAAGAGGGCTCGCGGCGCAGACCAGCGTCCCGCAGCAGGGGGTCGATGTCGCAGGGATACACTGACCCGCCTCGGCGATGCACTCGTTACAGGCACCAGCGGCGTCGCACTGGCCCGGGTAGCCCCCAGCGGCGGTGCAAAGCGTGAACAATGGCCGGGGCGTGCAACCGCTGCAGCACTGGGTCGACGCGCAGCAACCGTCCAGGGTGGCGCCATCCTCGGGCAGGACGATCACGTCGGCGGTCGCATCGGACGGGCCAGCAGCGTCGGCGCTGATGATCGAGTCGACCGGGGGCGCGTCGGTCGGAGCGAAGCCGTCAGGCGCGCCCTCGCCGTCGCTCGGCGAGCCAGGGCCGTCTGCCGGCGCGGCGGCCGTACCAGCCATCAGAACTTGCCCACCGGAGCGAGCGGAATCTGCCAGCGCTCCGGCGTCCCGGTCCGTGGGCGTGAAGGACAGCGTGAGGTGGCAACCGCCGAGCGGCAGCAGCAGCAGCAGCAGCAGGGAGCGCATCGCCCGATTGCGCTAGAAGCCAAGGTGTCCGGCGAAGCGGATCAACTCCAGGGTTAGTTGAAGTGAAGGATGGTGCCGCCATCTCCCACGATCCAGACGTCACCGGACGATGTCCCCCAGACCGCGTTGAGGTTGGCGTTGAGGGTGGGCACGGTGACGAGCGACCAGCTGCTGCTGTCATAGTGGAGGATCGTGCTGTTCTTGCCCACGGCCCAGATGTCGGCGGCCGAGGAGCCCCAGACCCCGAGCAGATCCTCGGTGGTGTTCGTGGCATTGGTGTGATCGGTGATCGTGCTACCGTCGAACTGGAGGATCGTTCCGGATTGCCCCACGATCCAGATGTCGGTCGCCGAGCTACCCCAGACCGCAGTCAAGTCCGCGGTGATGGGGGCGGTTGGCGTGAATTGGCTCCAGGTGCCGCCGCTATAGACGAGGATCGTGCCGGCCTTCCCGACGGCCACGATGTGGGTCGATGAAGAGCCCCAGATGCCCAGGAGCTCCTCGCCAGGAGTCGGGTAGCTTGGATCCTCCCAGCCATCGTTAGGGCCTGCTCCGGTGTAGTGAATGATGATTCCAGTCTTGCCAACGGCCCAGACATCATCGGAAGAGCTGCCCCAGATCGCGCGCAGGTCCTGCGGTGGCCCGTACGAATGTAGCGACCAGCCGGTGCCATCGTTGTAGTAGATCCTCTTCTTGTCTCCCACCGCCCAAATGTCAGTGGCCGAGCTGCCCCATGCTCCTTTGATCTGGCTTGGCGGAACATAGGAGTCCGTGGTCCAGCTGCCGCTGGCGTAATGCATGACTTCCTTGCCCAGACCCCAGATGTCCGCGCCCGAGCTGCCCCAAACGGCGTGCATGTTCTCGGTGGCGGGGGAGCTGACGATCTGCCAGGCGGAGGCGACGGTGTCGGGCAGCACGTCCGCGACGGTGTCGGGCAGCACGTCCGGGACGGTGTCGGGCAGCACGTCCGCGGCGGAATCGGGCAGCACGTCCGGGACGGTGTCGAGCAGCACGTCCGCGGCTGAATCGGGTACCGCGCTGTCGGGAAGCGCAGTATCGGGTGGCGCTAGATCAGCCGCTACGGTATCAGGTACGGCAGTATCCGGCGGTGTGCCATCGGCGGGCGCAGTGTCGGGCGCCGGAAGGTCGGCCTGCGCGCCATCGGGGACCGCGGCATCGGGCTGCGGCGCGTCCGTCTGTTGCAGCACATCTGCTTGGGCCAGATCCGGAGCTCCATCCACCGAAGCGTCGATGACCGGCATGCTGTCTTCCGAGCACCCGCAGAGAAAAACCACCGCAATGAGAAAGGTCAAACGCATCGAGGTTCTCCAATTGTGAATTGTGAGGATGCGCTGATTGTTGCCCGATGTAGGGAGATGATCCAGCCAGAAGATCATCTGAGTACATCTGCGATCACCAGCGATCACCAGTGATCACCAGTGATCATCTGTGCTCATCGTGGTTGCACCGTCAGCCCTCGGCCACCTCAGCACGTAGGGGTACGTGATCGTGATCGGCGCGCCAGAGATGATCGCCTCGGTGGACACCCAAATCCGGCCAGTGATGGACACCGGCGCCGACGACGAGGACGTGGTCCCTCACGACGGACGGCCGCGTGGCATCTGGCCAGCGATCCTGCCCGTGGGTCTCGGCACGCTGGCGCGCCGCCTCGACGGCGAGCGGCTGCACATCGAGGGCGTAGATCCGGCCGGTCGTCCCTACCCGCTCAGAGGCAAGCTTCAGGTAGCTGCCGGTACCGCAGCCGTAGTCGATGACGACCATGCCCTCCTGAAGGAGCAGCCGATCCACCTTCTTGGCCGGGGGGATGAGCCAGTCCCGCACCCGAAACGACAAGGCCATGCCCTTGAACGCAAGGTCGGGTATCCGCTCACACCCTTCGCCGAACAGCATACCGAGCATCGCCAATAACCTCCTGCGTTGCACCATCCCAGGGCGGCTTGTCTCGCCGTCGAGAATCGATGTGGCTTGGCTTGTCCGGGGTCTGGAGATTTCCCGAGGCATGCCGATTGCATCGATGCATCCGGGGAAGTCTTTGGTGACAGAGCTGGGAGGGGGACCATGAGGCGGCAGACGCACTGGACCATGCGCCTGTCCCGGGTGCTTTTCTGGGCGGCAGTGCTCTACATCATCGGGGGGTTG
Source organism: Pseudomonadota bacterium (assembly GCA_030591195.1). Next base: position 1,815 of record JAUVBO010000206.1, on the reverse strand, counting down.
CTCTTCGAGTGCGGGAGCAAGCCCTGGCGGTGCAGCTCGGCGATGGCGCCTACGCAGGTCGAGGCCGCGTGGCAGCCCGCAGGGGGACCGCGCTAACGCACAGGGTGAAATCACGCACCAGCGGGGGAATCGGCGCTCGCGACCGTGCGGCTGCACTTCTCCCTTGGAGCCAGCACCGGCGAGCGGGTCTCAGTCGAGGGCGCAGGACGTGCTACCGTCGAAGGCATGGAACGTGTCGCCTTGATCGCCCTGTTCTCCGCCGGCCTGGCGGTGCTACCAGCGCGGCGAGCCCTCGCTGACGGCGTCAGCCTCAAGAAGGTTCCCCTGCACCAGATCACCCCGCCGTCGGCCTATGCCGTGGCGGTCGACAGGATCCAGCGGGTCGCCGGCAAGCCCGCGATCAGCGCGGTGGTACGCGAGGTGCTCGGCTCTGGCAGCCATCCCGTGCCGAGCGACACCTTCCAGATCGGCCAGCGGGTGGAGCTGCCCACTTACCGCGATCCGAAGGCCGTGGCTGGCAAGTGGGTTGTCGCCAGGCGGTACTGGAACGTTTGCCCCGACAACCGGCCAGGGGGACGCCTGCTGGTCAGCGGGCCGGGCTACTTCGAGACGCTCTGCGACACCAGGGCCGACCGCATCAAGCTACGCCTCTTTCTCGGCGTTCGTCCGGACGGGCGCTTCCGCAAGCGTCCGACGGCAACGCTGCGCCGGGGCCTCGGCGACCCCGACACTTACTTCTGGGCGACCCTCGAGCTCAAGCAGCGCCGCAAGCTTCGCGACGGCGACATCATCGCCGCCGCGCGCCGGATGCCAGACGGCTGCGGCGTCAGCCCGCTGTTCGACCACGGCGGACGGCTCGAGGGGGGCGCCCGCCGCCGGTTCGCCGCGGCGGTGGTCGCGCAGCTGGCTCGCAGCAAGCGCGAGCGCTTCGCCCGCTTCGTCGCCCACATGCTCGGTGATGCAAGCCAGCGCCCGCTGCTCGTCACCGCCCTCGCCCAGCTTCATCGGGTGCGTCTCGTCGACGCCTCGGCCGCTCGACGGGTATGCGCGGTCATCGGCGCCATCGGCTCGCAGCTGAAGAAGCGCCCCAGCGACAAGGAGCGCGCGGCGGCGCGCAGGCTGCTGGCCAAGCTGGCGCGGCACAAGGCATTCGACGAGCACTGTCCGAGCGACGCAAAGCGCCTCGCCGAGGCCGTGGCCGCTCCCTGACTCAGACCTTCAACAACAGCCCGTCGACCTCCATCATGGGCGAATGCCCACGCCCCACGCACGCGCTACCCAGCGCTCGTGGTCCAGCCAGCCACGAATGAGCATATCCGGCTGCGTCGCTTCTGATGATAGAGCGCAGGTCTTCTGGCGTCATCTCTCGTGCCCCGAAGTCGAACAAGACCGACGCCCCCCGTCGCGTTACGGTCGTGGTCCGCTCGCCGAGGTCCTCTCTCCCTTCAAGTGATCTCGAACGCCGATGGCGTTGGGCCACCCCCGGAGTCCGGCGGCAAGGTCATCGCTCTGCCTGTACTCGGAGGGCTGCATCACGACTACAGGTTGGCTGCATCGGCCACGGATGGAAGGTGTAGCCAGGACGGGGCACGGGGTCGGAGCGGTTGGCAGATGCGCGTTCTGTCGTTCTGGATCTCAGTAGGTACCGCGGAAGTTGTATTTCAGCCTGGCGAATACCGTCTGGATGTCGGGGGTCCCGGCGAGCCGCCAGTTGGGCTGGTTGTTGATCGCCGACATGTCGATGTCGAAGTAGTGGATGCCCTTGAGCTTGCCCCACCCGCTGACCAGCTCGTTGACGCCCTTTCTGAGCCACGT
>JAUVBO010000654.1 GCA_030591195.1 Pseudomonadota bacterium | reverse complement strand
GCTGAGCCAGAACGTCGTCAACCTGGTCGACACGGCGATGGTCGGGCGCCTCGGGGCTGCGGCGATCGGTGCCGTCGGCTTCGGCGGGATGGCCAACTGGCTCTGTGGGGCCCTGTTCTTTGGGATGGGGGGGGGTGCAGGCCATCGCGGCCAGGCGACTGGGCGAGGGGCGCCCGCCAGCTGCGCTCCACCCACTGCACGGCGCGTTGGTGGTGGCTGCGGTGGCGGCGTTACCCTTCGCCTTGGTGCTGTCGACTCAGACCGAGGCGATCTTTCGTCTGCTGTCGGACGATCCCGAGGTGATCGGCGGCGGCGCGCCCTACCTGCGGATTCGGCTCTGGGCGCTGGCCTTCGTCGTCTGCAATTTCTCCTTCCGCGGCTACTGGAGCGGCATCGGCCGGACGACGGTCTACTTGCGGACGATCCTGCTGATCCACGCGGTGAACATCTTCCTCAACTGGGTGCTGATCTACGGCAACCTCGGCTTTCCCCAGCTTGGCGTCGAGGGGGCGGCCATCGCCTCGGCGGTAGCGGTGGCGGTGGGAACGCTGACCTACAGCGGCATCGCCTGGCGGCAAGTAGACGGGTTCCTCCGGCGAGGCGGGCTGCCGGCGGGGACGTTCCCGGCGCTGCTCCGGCTCTCGGTCCCGGCCGGGATCCAGAGCCTCTTTCTCTCGGCTGGCTACCTGCTGTTCTACCGGATCGCCCAGGAGCTCGGCACTGCCGAGCTCGCCGCGACCAACGTGCTGGTCAACCTGGCGCTGGTCTGCATCCTGCCAGCGATGGGCTTCGGCCTCGCCGCCGCGACCTTGGTCGGCGAGTCGCTCGGCGCCGGGCAGCCGCGGGAGGCATCGCGATGGGCCTGGTCGACGGTCGCGATCGCGACGGTGACAATGCTCTTGCTCGGGCTGACCCTCGCCGTCGCGCCACGGCTCTGGCTCTCGTTGCTGATGAAGGATCCGACCGCCGAGGTGATGGCGGTGGTGCCCTTGATCCTCCTCGGGTTGCTGCAGCCAGTGGATGGCGTGGGTCTGGTGCTCTCCCACGCGCTGATCGGGGCCGGCGCGGTGCGCCCGGTGACCGTCGCCAGCGTCGCGCTTCAGTGGGGCCTGTTCCTGCCGGGAGCGTACCTCGCGGCGGTTCACCTCGGCGGCGGCCTGCTCGCGCTCTGGATCGCCCTCGGGATCTGGCGGGCGCTCTTCTCGGGCGTGATGGTGCTGCTGTTCAGCGGCGGCCGTTGGGCCGAGGCGAAAGTCTAGCAGCCGGTCCGGGCGGGCGCCTCACGGTCGATGCGACGCTGTTCAGCGGCCGCCGTCGATCACCCGAAACGAGCGGCGCATCCGCTCGCGGTGCATCGGCTCGAGGCCCGAGCGGAGCAGGGTCGACTCGGGGCAGCGGCGCAGGCCGGCCTCTAGCGCCGCCATCGCCTCCTCGGCACGATCGGTGGCGTCGAGCAAGGCCGCCTTCTCGTAGAACAGGTCCTCGAGCAGCCAGCCGTCGGCTTCTCCCAGGTGCTGGAAGGCGTGCTCGATCGCCGTCAGGGCGTCGTCGTACCGCTCCATGTCGGCCAGCACCGTTGCCCGGACGTAGTGGGCCTCGGCGCTCTGCGGCGCGCGGCTGAGGGCCATCTCGGCCGCGGCGAGGGCCGCCGGGTCGTCCTCGAGCGAGGAGAGGACCTGGCTCTTGAGCAACCAAGCCCCGGCGTTGTCCGGGCGGAGCATCAAGGCGATGTTGATCTGGTCGTTCGCCTCCCACAGGTCGTTCGGGCTCTGGCAGCTGCCGAGCAGCGACCTGGTCGTCTCGAGGCAGTCATCGAAGTCCTCGTGGAACATAGGCCTGCTCAGTCGAGAAAAGCGCTGGTCCGGCCAGCGAGGCACTCGTCGATCATCGCCTGGATCCGACCGCGGACTTGCTCGGCCAGTCGATTGACCAGCACCCGGTCATTGGCGCTCTCCCGGCCGTGTTCGCGCGCGGGCTCGATCGGCTCGCCGAAGACCATCTGCCACTTGCTTGGGAGCGGGATCGCGCCGAGGAGCCCGAGCCAGGGGAAGGTGGGGGTCACGGGCACGTAGGGCACCCCCAGCGACTTGGTCAGCCAGCTCAGCTTGGCCAGCAGCGGGTGGATCTCCTCGGCGCCGACCACCGCCGCGGGGATGATCGGCGCGCCGGTCTGCAGCGCGAGCTTGACGAACCCGCCGCGCCCGAAGCGCTGGAGCCGATACCGCTCGCGGTAGAGCTTGCCGATTCCCTTGGTCCCTTCCGGGAAGACGATCACCAGTTGATCGTCAGCCAGTAGCCGCTGGGCATTCTGCTGGGAAGCCCGCACCCCACCGATGCGGTTCATCGTCACGCCGAGGAACGGGAAGTGGAAGATGAAGTCCTCTACCAGCGGTCGGGCGGTGCGGTGAGCCGGGTGGTCGTAGCGGATCGCGTACATCAACATCGTCGCGTCGTAGGGGACCGTGCCCGAGTGGTTGGCGACGATGATCGCCCGGCCGTGGTCCGGGATGTTCGACATCCCCCTCGTCTCCACGCGCCAGTAGCGGCGGTAGAGGAACTCGAACAGCGCCCGGAGGCGCTCGGCGACCAGCGGGTCGAGGCCGAAGTCATCGACGATGTCCGAGCGTCGCTGCATCCGCCAGTCGCTGATCCAGCGGCGGTGGGTGCGTGGATCGGCCAGCCGGGCCACGGCCGCCAGCGCTGGCTTGAGCAGCTCGCCGCGCAGGCGGCGCGCCAGTCGCGGCTCCAGCTGCCGCAGCTCGGCTAGCACGCTGCGGGACCGCGGCGCGCCGCCGGCTTCGGGATCGATGCTCGGGCCGGCGTCGGCCTGGGGGCGCAGGGAGGCGAGAGGCCGATCGAGGCGGGTGGTCGCCTCCGCGGCACGCCGGGCCGCGCCGCCATCGGCAAAGCGGCCCGGCCGGTCGACGATCGTCGGCGGGGCGGCGCTGCTCGGGTCCTTGCTGCCAGGGTCGTGCGTGGTGACCGGAGGCCTCTTCTTTGCCGGCGGCTTCTTCTTCGCCGGCGGCTTCTTCTTCGCCGGAGCCTTCCTCTTCGCTGGCGTCTTCTTCTTCGCTGGCGCCTTGCTGGCGGCCTTTCGTCGGGTCGGGCTCATCGCGGAGGTGCCGTCGCCGCTGGGGCGTGCGGGGAGGTCCCGGCGAACTCGGTGACGATCTCGCGGATATCGTGCCGGGGCGTGAAGCCGATCACCCGCTTGCTGCGGCCGGTGTCCGCCACGCAGAGGTAGCGCAGGAAGTCGAGGAACGATGGCGGCGCGTCGAACACCTGAGTCATCCACAGCAGCCTCGCCAGGGGGTAGGCGATCAGGTGCGGAATCGGCAGCGACCCCTTCCCCGCCAGGGCGAGCACCGTGCTCAGGGGAAGGACGCCTTCGCCGGCGATGTTGAACTCTCCCGGAAAATCGGCGTCGACGCAGAGCTTGAAGGCGGCGACGGCGTCATCGGGGTGGATCAGCTGGACCAGGGGGTCGTAGCCGAGCATCACCGGCACCACTGGCAGGGAGAGGTAGTTCGAGACGTAGTTGCCCACCCGCGCTCCGAGGATCGCGGCCGTGCGCAGGGTCGTGACCACCGATGACGGGTTCTCCTTGGCGAAGCGCCGGACCAGCCGCTCGGCCTCGAGCTTGTC
>JAUVBO010000539.1 GCA_030591195.1 Pseudomonadota bacterium | reverse complement strand
TGCTGGCGCCGGCCGCTAGGCGGTCACTGCGCCGGCAAGGGCCTCGGTCTGGATGTCACACAGTCGCTGGATGCCGAGCCAGCCAAGGTCGAGCAGGTGCTCCAGCTGTGGCCGCGAGAAGGGCGCTCCTTCTGCCGTGCCCTGGACCTCGATCAGGTCGCCCCGGCCGGACATCACCAGGTTCATGTCGACCCCAGCTCGGCTGTCCTCGGCGTAGGGAAGGTCGAGCAGCAGCTCCTGCGCGACGACGCCGACGCTGACCGCCGCCACCGGCCAGCGCACCGGGTCAACCTCGAGAGCTCCGCGAGCGCGCAGCCGGGCGATGACCAGCGAAAGGGCGACAAAACCGCCGGTCACCGAGGCCACCCGGGTGCCGCCATCGGCTTGCAGCACGTCGCAGTCGATGGTGATCGTGTGGGTCCCGAGCTGGTCGAGGTCCACCGCCGCGCGCAGGGCCCGGCCGATCAGGCGCTGGATCTCCTTCTCGCGCCCGCCCGAGCGGCGCGACTTGCGCGGCCGGGTGGAGCCGGGGAGCATGTTGTACTCGGCGGTGATCCAGCCGCCGCCGCTGTCGATCCTGAAGGGCGGCACCGAGTCCTCCACCGAGGCGGCGCAGAGCACCTGGGTCTCGCCCCACCTGATCAGCGCCGAGCCGTCGGCGCTGCGCTGGAAGTCACACTCGATGCTAACCGGCCTCAGCTGGTCCGCTGTTCGTCCGTCATCACGCATCGGCAGAGGATAAGGCAAAGGCCGGCGCAAGATCACGGGTGAATTTTTTGCGTCATCGGGACGGGCGCCGTTAGCCTGTAATCATGACACTTCGTTCGCTCCTGAGCTGGGTGGTTCTTGGCCTGCTGCCGGCGATGGCGCCGCTGCCAGCGGCGACGGCGCTCGCCGCGGGCGGCGCGCAGCGGGCGGCGAAGGGGCCGCTGGTGGTGATCGACCCTGGCCACGGCGGGACCAACGTCGGCGCCTTCGGCCCCGCGACCAAGACCTTCGAGAAGAAGCTGACCCTGTCCATCGCCCGGCGGGCGGCCAAGCTCCTGCGCGCCAGCGCCGGCGGGCGGCTGCGGGTGGTGCTGACCCGTCGCCGCGACCGCTACCTGACCCTGCAGCAACGAGTGAGGATCGCCAACCAACTGGGGGCGGCGGCCTTCATCAGCGTCCACCTCAACGCGAGCGAGGCCCGCGCCTACCGGGGCTTCGAGACCTACATCCTCTCTCGCTCGGCCGCCGACGCCGAGGCCAAACGGATCGCCCTCAGCGTCGGGCGCCCGTCCCGCCACCCGGTCGGCCGTCGCGAGACCAGCCGGGGCGACCTGGCGGCGATCCTCACCGACCTGTCCCAGCGGGCGCAGCTCGAGGGATCGACCCGCCTGGCGCTGGCGATCCACCGCTCCTTGCGGGCTTGCCGCGGCAAGGCGCGCGACCGCGGCATGCGCCAGGCGCCCTTCGACGTGCTGATGGGCCTGCGAATGCCCGGCGTGCTGGTCGAGGTCGGCTTCATCGACCACCCGGTCGAGGGACCCGAGCTGGCCCGCGAGGCTACCCAGCGGCGGCTGGCCGCCGCGCTGGCCGCGGGCATCCGGTCCTTCGTCCTCGCCAGCAGGTAGCGGTCAATCGCCGTCCCGATCCTCGGCCGGCTGATCGTCCTTGATCACCCCGTTGCCGCGAGCGACCTCGACCACCATCGCCACCAGCTCGGCGAGCTCGGCGAGGGGGGCCTCGCCGGGCATCGCGGCGATCGCGTCCACCGGCACCGGCCAGCCGTCGCTCAGCGGACGGGCCAGGTAGAGCACCGCCTCGTCCGGCCAGAGCGACAGCCCGCCGTGCATCGTGCGCGCCAGCCGGTCGCGCAGCACCGGCAGCGAGAGCGCGTCGGCGACGCTGTCGGTGCGGTCGCGGAGCACGAAGCGGTCACCCGCCTCCCCCACGCGCAGCTCGTCGACCTTGGGCGCCCGGCCACTCGGCACCCGCAGCCCGCGGCGCCCCTGCTTGCGGGTCAGCGTCGCCAGCGCCGCCTCGCTGGGGACCCGGCCCACCCGCACCTCGAGCTCGTCCACCCGGGGCCCCTGGGCCAGCAGCCTCACGGAGAGCGGCACGCCGCAGCACTCGCCGCGCAGCCGTACGATCTGGGTCGAGATGTTCTCCAGCACGACATGCTCGGCGGTGCCCGGATCGCAGACCGTCAGCCGCTCGAGGTAGTGCTTCCAGTCGGCCGCCCGCGGGGTCCGACTCGCCGAGGCCCTCGTCGACGAGCCAGCCTCGGACTCGCCAGAGGCCGCCGTGAGCCCGGCGCGGATCAGCACCATCATCCCGACGGTGGTCAACAGCAGCTGGTATGGCAGCTTCAGCTGGAAACCCGAGAGCGCGATCAGCAGCAGGCCGAGCCCGGTGTAGCGGTGGTGGCCCGGCCGGAGCAGCAGGGTCGTCACCGTCAAGACGAAGAAGAACAGCGCCGAGAGGTGGATCGCGCCCTGAAACGAAGGTGACGGCAGGTTGATCCCGAGCCCGTAGTAGGCCGCCTGGGCCGCGGTGGTGTAGGAGGTCTGGGTCAGCAGGCCGACCAGCACGGTGCCGAGCAACGCCACCGACAGCGGCAGCGGCTCGAAGATGCTCGACAGCCGCGGCAGCGGGTTGAAGAAGAGGAAGGAGGCGAAGGCGCCGACCACCACCATGTGCTCGCCGGCCTCGAACAACCGGCTCGGCAGCTGGGACAGCTCTCCTTGAGGAGCCAGGGCAGGCAGCTGCTGGATCACCAGCCAGTAGCAGTGCAGCAGCAGCGGCGCGGCGAGGTAGATCACGCCGAGCTTGCTCCGCAGGGAGGCGCGCTGGCCAACGTAGGCGGTCAACAACGCGAGCACCATCATCGCGAAGGCGGTCGTCAGGTGGGGCGCGATGATGTCGCCGAGGCGGATCACCGTGCCCACCGCCGCCACCGGCAGGAAGAGCGCGCCAGCGATGGCGATCATCGTCCGGCTCGGCAGGCCGAGCAGCTTCGGCTCGCGGATCAGCGTCAGGGCGCCCCAGATCCCCACTGCCGCGGCCAGCACGCCGGTGAAGTAGACCGAGAAGGCCCCGCTGAGGTCGACCACGCCGCGAAGTGGCGAGGTGCTGCTGATCAGGTGCGAGCCGATCCGGTTGAGCAACAGCTCCAGCGCGGCAGCGACAGCCAGGAGGGCGACGAGTGAGATCCGGCTAAACGCGTCGATCAAGCGTCACGAGAGAAGCCGTCCAGCGGGGGCGACGAGGACGACGACGAACCCGGCGTGGGATCCGGGGCGGCGGGCGCGGGCGCGGGCGCCGGCGCCGGGGCCGGCGCAGGCGCGAGAGCTGGCGGTGGCGGCGTGGCCAACGGCGCGCCCGACGGCACCGGCGAGGGCACCGGCACCGGCGCGGGCGCCGGCTTGATGCCGAGGGCGCGCTCGAGGAGCTTGGCGTTGCGGCGGGCGAGTGACGCCTTCGACCCGCCCGGGTTGGCCCGGAGGTAGGCGCGATAGTAGTCAAGGGACTTGGCCTTGTTGCCCATCGCCTTGTAGGCCTCAGCCATCCCTACCATCGCATCGCCGTAGGTCGGCGAGATGTTCATCGCCTTGCGGAACTGACGGATCGCGATCGAGTAGCGCTGGATGTCGAGCTGGCAATAGGCCCGGCCGGTGAGCGCCTCGACGCCGCGCGGGTTCTTCTTCAGCGCAGCGTCGTAGGCCGACAGCGCCCGCATCGTACGCCCGCGCTCGGCCAGCTTGTCGCCAGCGCGAACCAGCGACGTGTAGCTGCCGCCCCGCGGGATCCCTCCGCCCTTGCTGCCGCCCTTGCTGCCGCCCTTGCTGCCGCCCTTGCCGTCGTCGCCCTTGCCGCCGTCGCCACCCTTGCCGTCGTCGCCACCCTTACCGTCGGCGCCGCCCTTACCGTCGTCGCCACCCTTGCTGACGAGCGGCTCCGCCGCACCACCGCGGTCGGCTTCCTCCCGGGCCAGCTGCTCGCCGAGCGCCTTGGCCCAGCCGTGGGCTCCGTTGGCAGCGAGGATCGCATCGACCAGGCGCTTGCCCTCGACGCG
>JAUVBO010000878.1 GCA_030591195.1 Pseudomonadota bacterium | reverse complement strand
GAGCGCCACGGGGTCAGGGCACGCCGTCGAAGATCTACAGCTTCGACATCGTGCGTTGACCCCAGGTTCATGTCGCGTGTCGCGCTTGTCTGAGGTCTAGATCGATTCAACCTGGAACCGGTCTAGTGGCGTCGCCCGCGACGTCCCCGACGTCCTCGCCGTGGGCCTGCGGGTCCGCGGGGCGGGGGGCCAGCCGGCGGGGGGCCAGGCGGCGCCGACCGGCCGGGCGGCAGCCGCGGGCGCTCGCGACGCCCGTCGATCATCCGCCGGACGGCCTTGCGGCCGCGACTCAGCGCGCGGCGGGCGCTCTCCTCGCGGGCCTTGAGCTTCGGCCGCTTCTTCGGGTCTGACAGTCGGCGGACGGCGAAGAACAGCAGCGGCAGAAAAACCGTCTCGACCACGACGATGCCGAGGAAGCCGAGGGTGGCCAGCATCCGCAGCAGGAAGGGGCCCACCGGCTCGTCGTCGCCGTCGCCCTCCTTCGTGCCGTGGCGCTGCCCGCTAGCCGCCGCGTGGGGCTCGTCGTCCCCGTCGTCGGCAGCCGGTGGCGAACGAGCGCCGTCCGCCGCCGCGGCGCGGGTCTCGGCCACTGTCGCCAGCCGCTGGTCGGGATCGGGCTCGACCATCCGCTGCAGCAACTCGCGGAGCGGGCCGGCCGACATCATCGCCGCGAGATCGATCTTCAGCCCCTTGCGGGGCAGCTTGTCCGCCGCCCTGCCGCTGGCCATGGCGGCGATGGTCGCGCCGAGGCCGAAGATGTCGGTGGCGGCGGTGGCGTCGCCGTGGAGCTGCTCGGGTGCCATGTAGCCGAAGGTGCCGATCACCGTCGAGCCCCCGTCCGGCCGCAGGGCCACCCGCACGCCGCCGAAGTCGACCAAGGCGAGGGTGCCGTCGATCCGGCGGATCAGGTTGTCGGGCTTGACGTCACGGTGGATCACCGGCGGGCTGCGCCGGTGCAGGTAGTCGAGGATCTCGAGCGCCTGGTGCAGCACGTTCCACAGCTGCGCGGTGGCCAGCGGCTCCTGGCGCTCGAGCACCGCCTGCAGGGGCGTGCCCTCGACCAGCTCCATCACCAGGCAGTACTCGCCGCGCTCCTCGAGGGCGTAGGTGTCGAGGTAGCGGGGGATGCCGGGGTGATCGAGGGCGCGCAGGACCGTGCACTCCCGCTCGAACAGGTCGAAGTGCTTCCAGCCCGTCACGCTGCTGAGCCGGATCACCTTGACCGCCACCGTCTCGCCGGTCTCGCGGTCGAGGGCGCGGTAGGTGCGCCCCTGGCCGCCATGTCCGAGCGGCTGGTGCAGGCGGTAACGATCGGATGAAGGTGGGGACGGCACGGGTCGAGGATACCACCACGCTAGCGTCCCAGAGCACAGTGTCGCGGGGCGCGCGGGCGTCTGGACCACGGGATCGGCGACGAGCGTCGCGGGCTTGGCCGACGGATGGTTTCGTGGCTGTTCAGGCAGCCACGGCAGTGTATAATCATCGAGTACTCATGGGTCGGCACGAATCGTTTATCGGGTTGGTACTGGTGCTGTCGGCGCTGTTCGCGTTTGGCTCGTGTGCGGGCGACGCGCCGCAGAACCTCGACCAGGGCATCCCGCCGCCCCAGCCTTACCCCGATTACGGTCAGCCGACCCTCGATCAAGGGGCCCCGAAGCGGGACCAGTACGCGTGGCCCGATCAGGCTGTCGCGCCGCCGCCGGACACCTGGCCGAATCCGGCCGATTCCTACACCAGTGCGCCCTTCGGCTGCACCCTCGACGAAGATTGCTTCGGTCGCCAGTGCTGCGTCACGCCCTGGGGCGTCAAGCTGTGCATGGACGAGTGCCCGGCCGACCTACCTTGATCTAGGTTCGTTTCTCAGCGGGGGCTTTGCGAAAACAGCTATTTTTGTTCGTGGGTCGCGACCACCACCGTATGAATTCCACCGCGGACCTTGAAGTCGCCCTCGACGGTGATCTGACGTGGATCCAGCGCCGCCACGAGGTCGTCGAGGATCTGGTTCGTCACCGCCTCGTGGAACGTGCCTTCGTCGCGGTAGGACCAGAGGTAGAGCTTGAGGGACTTGAGCTCGACGCAGAGCTTGTCGGGCACATAGATGACGCGGACGGTGGCGAAATCCGGCTGGCCGGTCATCGGGCAAAGGCAGGTGAACTCCGGGCAATCCATGCGGATTTGATAAGAGCGATTGGGATTGGGATTGGGGAAAGTCTTGATTTCCTTCGATGGATCGGTGGCCATGCGGGTCATGGTAGCTCCCGAGGGAACCCCTGCCAACGGCCGAAAGGTCTGGGCGTTGGTGGTTGACCCGCTGCGGCTCTTAGGCTATAGCCCACGGTCGGTCGGGCGTTTAGCTCAGTTGGATAGAGCGTTGGCCTCCGGAGCCAAAGGTCACAGGTTCGAACCCTGTAACGCCTATTCTCGACAAGCGGTTGGGACGGGGTACAGCGAGCCCGAATGAGCGACGACGGTGTCATGGGGTCTGGGGCGAAGTGGGATGGGCTCGAGGAGCGGCGCTCATCCGGGCGGCTGCCGATCGAGATGTGGGTCGAGGAATCCACCGACCGCGAGCTCTATTTCCAGCGCGGCGCCAACATCAGCGCCGGCGGAATTTTTCTGCAACGCACGATCCCTCACGCCAAGGGAACCCTGGTTCACCTGCGGTTCACGCTGCCAGGTGGCACCTCGCCCATTGACGTGAAGGGTGAGATCGTCAACGTCAGCGACGACGAGGCCGATCTCGGGATGGGCGTCCGCTTTGTCTCCCTCGGCGACGATGACCAGCAGCGGATCGTGGATTTCATCCGCCGCGCGTCGACCAAGGGCGTACACGGGTAGCGATCGGAGACCCGACGATGCCGACAGGGTTGGGAGAAATCCTCGCCAAGGACAGCCTTATCGGCCCCAACCAGCTGCAGCAGGCGCAGCGGGCGGCCGATCGCTC
>JAUVBO010000262.1 GCA_030591195.1 Pseudomonadota bacterium | reverse complement strand
TGCCGAGCGTGCGCAAGGCGGCGGAGGAGGCCCGGATGCTGGTGACGCCGAAGGTCCTGCTGCGCCGGTTGAAGGGAGCGCCAGCAACACCGGCGACGCGATGAGCGCTCCGCGCGGACGCCCCACGGCTCGAAGTGCTGGAGTGTCCCATGATCCACCGGGGCTCTCCGCTGCGAGGGCGTCGCCCGGGCAGACGATCGCGGGTGGCGAGCTCGAAGGTCGAAGCGCCCCCGTGGTGGCGTTTGTCGCCGACAGACACTACGCAATGCCCCTCGCCGCCGCCCTTGCTTCTTTGATCGCGAACCGTGGCATCGAACGAGCGCTGACCGTCTTCGTTGTTGACGGGGGTCTCTCGGCGACAGCGAAGGCCAGGATCTCGCAGTTGGCAGAGGGCGGCCAGGTGACGCTCAGGTGGCTAGAGCCAGCAGGCCCGCATTTCGAGCTGATGAAGTCGCTGCCGGGCGGCTACGTCGGTAGGGCCTGCTACTTCAAGATGTTCCTCCCCGAGCTGGTAGGCCCCGAACACCCTCGGATCATCTATCTCGACTGCGATGTCATCGTCGAAGCGGACATCGCCGAGATCTGGGATGCCGATCTTGGAGACGCCTATGTGCTCGCTGTTCAGGACTTGATCAATCCCCGCGTCAGCTCGCCTTTCGGGCTCAGAAGCTGGCGAGCGTTGGGGCGCCGAGCGGAAGATCCTCTCTTCAATAGCGGGGTCCTGGTCATCAACGCTGCCAGGTGGCGAGAGGAGAACGTCCGCGACAGCCTGGTCGAGTGGCTCGAGGACCACCATCGGGACGTGCAGCTCTGCGACCAAGACGCGATGAACGCGGTGTTTGGCGATCAGTGGCGGCGACTCGACCTGCGCTGGAACGTCCTGCCAGACATGCGTATCGCCAGGAGGTACTCCCTGCTGAGCAGACAAGGCCACCAAGACCTGCTGGCGGATGCGCGGATCTTGCATTTTTGCGGACCGAGCAAGCCGTGGAACCGACGCTGCAGGCACCCGCGAAGGGATCGCTATTTTCACTATCTCGACCAGACCGCCTGGGCAGGCTGGCGACCGACATCGTGGCGTCCTGACCTGCAGGTCATCAGCTACTACCGCAGGAGGGTCGAGGTGGTCTTGCGGAGAGCTCTCGGCAAATGACCCACCTGCCATCGCTGTCCGGCAGCCTCTCCGGGATGCCCTACGGATCGCCGCCAGCTCAACAGCTCCGAGCCGCCGCCAGCCCTAAAGCCAAGAGCCAAGCCCCGATGGCGATCACGTTGATCACGTTCACGAACCGTAGGGCAGCCCGCCGGTTGAGCGCCAGTGCGACCGCGCCTGCGATCGGCGTGCCGACCAAATAGGCGATGATCAAGAACACCGCGATCCCGCCCAGCGGTCCATCGCCCGGCCTGAACCAGCTCGTGTCGAGCATCCGGTCGATCCCGCGAAGCAGGGCGAGGGCTGGAAGGCAGAGAGTGGCGAACCCGGTGAGGATCTTCACCGCCCTGGCAGACGAGCCCGAAGCTCCTGGCGGCGTTCTCGCATGGTCGGCGACCGCGCCACGTTCGCTGAGGAAACGTCTTCGGCGACGAACCCGAAACAGATACGAAGGGGGGCAGGCAATCGCTGTCACACCGACGAAGATCAAGAGCAGGTTCCCGGGCCAGGATTGGTCCGCCGCGATAATCGCGGCGCCGCTGAGCACGATGAACGCCACCAGCACTGGAAACAAGCTCTGCTGGAACTGTGCCTCACATGGGGCGCAACGCTTGTCGTCAGCTGGTGCGTGTATGGCGCAAAGTGGCCGACCGCAGCGTACGCATTGAGATGAGGCCGCCGCGCTACAGACGATGCACTCCGTCGTGTCCTGGGAGTTCATGGTCGATCCCCTCCTCTGCCGCGGCACCCTGTTGCGACCATTTCTGCAGCGAAGTCCGCGCTTCCCGATATTCGTCGCGGCTTCACCCAGGGACTTGCCGCGCTCGCGAACCAGCCTCACCGGCTCAGTCTCGTGAATCGCCTCGAGTTCCCCGGAAAGCTTGCCCGGCGCTGAAGCCCACGGCGTCAGTCAGGCCGCCTTCGCCGGCGCCTGACCTCGATAGTATGCCTGTTCGTTGTCCATTGGTGGCACGTCCCCGAGTGGGTGGAGGATCGCCTGGACTTCGAGCCCGGCGTGGGCCGCGCCGCTTTCGTCTGCGACTGAGCCCCTTGCGAGGGCGGACGAGACGGAAGACAAGCGCGCTTCGCGACCAGCGGGAGCTCGCGTTCGACCGCCGGCTACCCTGCTCGGTCTACGTCGCACCAGGACAGCGCGAAGGGTGCGTGATCGAGTCCGCCAGCCCCCTGGGCAACGCACTCGCCACCCTGTTCGGCGGCCGGTTCACGCTCGACCCGCGCCTGACGCCCGAGAGCTTGCGGATCAGCGCCGAGACGCTGACTTTCGACAACTGCAGCGCAAAGCGATGGCTCGACCGAGTGTTGGCGCGTCGCCCGACCATCGTGCGGGAACTGGGCGGACTGGCGGGCTAGTGTCCGCAAGAAAACGCAAATGCTCGGCATCGCACCCGATGTGAGCCACCTTCACGGATTGACGAACCTCGCGGCGCCAGCTATGTAGATCTCACTTGTTGTCGGAGGGTTGTCGGCGGTCCTACCCAGGGAGCGGGGCCCGGCGGCGGCAAGGTCCGGAGGAGTGGCCGAGAGGTCGAAGGCGGCGGTCTTGAAAACCGTTGTGGGGCAACTCACCGGGGGTTCGAATCCCTCCTCCTCCGTCTGTCTATCCCTTACTTTCTGATACGTTCCCCGCTGGTGGAGATTCTCACGCGGAAGGATACGCCGCCTTTCTCATGCTGGCCGTCCACAACGTTGGGTCATACCTCAGACCACTGCCGTCCACTCGCTCGAATCACGCTGCGGCGGCGCGTGCCCCGAGGTCACGACTCAGGGCTCGCAGCAGACCGCGGCGACGGTCGACTGGGAGGTCGAACGGATCTGCCAGAATCCGGCGTTGGCGCTGTGGTCGCGCCCGATCCGCTGGCAGCTCGGGTCGGTGACCACGCCGACATTGGCGCCGTTGGCCACCGCCAGCACGGACCCGTCTCCCGTGCAGGCCCAGGCGGCCTCGACCGCGACGCCCTGCAGGTAGACACAGCCGCCGGAGCAGATCGCGTCGCTCGGATTCGAGGACTTGGAGGCGGCGGCCTCGCGGACGCACGCCTGCAGCCAGGCGCTGGTCGCTGAGCCGAGCAGGGCGCCACCGCGGTCGATGTAGTTGGAGGCCGTGCAGAGACTCCAGCTTCCGCAGAGGCTCTGCCGCCGCGCACTGGTCGACGGCGACCGCCGCTTCGCAGACGACCATCTGGCTCCAGCCGGTGATGCTCACGGCCTGGGTCCCGGCGGCGCAAGGACCGGTCGACGGTCCGTCCACGCTCGCGTCGACGGTGCTGTCGGCCGCGGGCGCGTCGATGGTGCTGTCGGCCACGCTCGCATCGACGGTGCCGTCGGCCGCGGGCGCGTCGACGGTCACGCGATCACCGGCCGCCGCATCACCCGGACCATCGGCGCGAGCGCTGTCGGCCGCGATATCGATCGCGGCGTCGCCGGGGACGGCCGCCGCGAACGGAAACAGCGCGTCACAGCCGAGCAGCAGCAGCAACACCAGCAGCGAGCCGAACACCAGACGCATCACGATATCTTCGCATGGCGTGATGGTGCACGTCGACGTACCGCGGCGCGGCGAGCGTGCCCGTGCCGAGCGGAGGAGACGACGCATGCCTTGGACGGCAGCTAGCCGGCGCTGGGGATGCACAGTCCCGTGAGCGTTGGTCGGGGTGAAGCTCGCCGCGACTCAGCGGAACGAGATGCGCGCAGAGACGGGGTAGTGGTCCGAGGGGTACTGACCGGCCACGTTGTCGTAGATGATCTCGGCTCGTTCCGTAATGGTCGTCGGAGACACGAGAACGTAGTCGATCTTGGCACCCGTGCGCTCGCCGGTGAACCCGTTGAACGTGCCAACGTCCGTCACCGTCGGGTGCAGCACTCGAAACGTGTCAGCCAGTGTCTTTTTCAGCGCCTTGATCGGGGCGCTGGTCTCGCTCGCGTTCAGATCTCCGACCAGCACGACGGGGGCATCGTCGTGCAGGCGATCACCGATCTTGCGGGCGAGGAGCTTCGCGCTCTCGAGACGGGCCGTGACTCCCTCGTGATCGAAATGGGTGGCGTAGACGTAGAAGCCGAGCCCGTCTGACTTGCGCTCGAAGTAGTTCCACAGACAGTTGCGAGGGTACTTCGCATCCCATCCAAGGCTCAGCTCGACATCCGGCGTCGGGCTCAGCCAGTAGGTGCCTTTGGCAACGAGGGTCAGGCGATCTGCACGGTAGAGGACGACGTTCTCGTTGCCCCATTGATCCGCCACGACGGCATGGGCCGCCATCGACGGCAAGGCCGCCAACAGATCCTGGCGCTGACTCGCTTGCACCTCTTGCATGCCGACGACGTCTGGATCGTGATCGGAGATCACCTTGGCTACGAGCGCCTTGCGGTTGCTCCAGCTGTTTTCGCCATCCTCAGGCTTCGGCACGCGGATGTTGAAGCTCATCGCCCGCAGGGGCACCGTCACGCACTGATTCAGCGGCAGATGGCATCGCGGCGTCGCCCCGCCGCACTCCGCGGCGTCGACACAGGCGACGCAAGAGCCCTCGCCGGTCTCTCCACTGCAGACGCCCTTGCTGCAAGAGGTTCCCTTGGGCTCTGCGCTGAGCTCGCAGCGTCCGTCAACGCAGCTGTTCTTGGTGCAATCATCGCCGTCGTCGCAATCCGCGGGGCCGCGGCACTGGGGCTCGGCTGCATCCGGCAGCGGAAGCGACGCTTCTGGGCTCGGTCCAGCATCGCTGTCCGGTGGAAAGTCTTCACTGACCGTCCCCGAGCAGCTCGCCATCGCAACAGACAGCACGATAACGATCGACCGCTCGGGCCATCGTCGTCTGCTCGAGCGTCCCGGGTGGGAGGATCCGATGACCAGCGGGCTCACGCGCCTGGCTAGTTCGTCCCGGAGGTGCTCATCACGCAGCGGAAGCCCACCCCGGCTCCCTTGCTGCCGCGCCCCTGGGGCTTGCGGTGCGCGGCGCGCATGTCGTCCGGGCCGTGAGCATAACTCCCGCCGCGGATCACGCCCTGGCTGGTCGGGTTGGCGTTGGGGATCACCGGGTCGGTGATCGCGCCGCTGCCGAGGTCCTTCTGGTAGTCGTCGTGGACGATCTCCTGCACGTTGCCCGCCATGTCGTAGAGCCCCCAGGCGTTGGCCTGCTTGAGCTTGACCGGGTTGGGTCCGCCACCAGAGTTCTTGTTGTACCAGCCGATGGCCTCGGCCTTGGCGTCGCTGCCGCTGCAAACCACGGGATCGCCGTTGTAGTACATCGTGCGGGTGCCCGCCCGATAGGCGTACTCCCACTCGGCCTCGGTCGGCAAGCGGTAGCCGGGACAGGAGGCGATGGCGTCGGCGTAGGCGGCGGCCGCCGCGCACTCGACCTGGTCGCCGGCGCCCGTGCAATCGTAGCACTCGGCAATACCCTCGACCTT
>JAUVBO010000772.1 GCA_030591195.1 Pseudomonadota bacterium | reverse complement strand
GCCCCGTTTGCTGACCCTGTCGCTTTCCGCTGGCCTGCTGGTCGTTGCCGGCTGCGGCGGCGAGGCGCCGACGAGTGAGTCGTCGGCCAAGCGCTACACGTTCTCCTCCTCGGGACCCTGGCAGATTCCGGCGTCGACGCGGGCCAAGGGCGACACCCAGAGCGTGACCTATACCGGCGCCAGCAGCTGTTCTGGCGGGGTGACCACCGGCGCGAGCCGGTTGAAGCAGTATCTTGGCGAGCGCTTCCCAGCGATCACGAGCATCGGCGACTACAGCTGTCGCAAGATCGCCAACAGCTCGAGTCTGTCGGTGCATTCCACGGGCCGGGCCCTCGACCTGATGATCCCCGAGGTCGGAGGCAGCGCCAACAACAGCGCCGGCGACCCGATCGCCAACTGGCTGATCGAGAACGCGGTCAGCATCGGCGTTCAGTACATCATCTGGGATCGCTACACCTGGCGCGCGAGCCGCGCGGCCGGCTCCAAGGGCAAGGGTTACGGCGGCAGCCACAATCACGAAAACCACATCCACCTCGAGCTCTCGCTGGCCGGTGGCAGCGCCTCGACCGCTTTCTTCCGCGGCGGATCGACGACCGCTCCGACCACTGGCACCAGCACGCCGAGCACTGGCTCGAGTAGCCTCTGTCCGGCGCTCGGGCCGGGGGGGGGCGTGGTAGGCGAAGAGGGCTCGTGCATCGACCTGCAGGGCAAGAGCGAGTACTGGCGCTCGGTTTCAGGTCCGGGCCACGGCGGCGGGTTGCTGTGGACCAACGCCTTCCGCAGCGCCAGCGCTGGCAACTGGGCCCGCTGGCGGATCAACCTGCAGGAGCCTGGCGACTACCTGATCGAGTTCTACGCGGTGCCGGGCTACGCCGTGCATCGCCAGGCGCGCTACCGCGTGACCCACGGCGGCCGCAACACCGACGTGATCGTCGATCAGTCCCGCGCCGCCAGCGGCTGGAACGTCATCGGCGCCTTCACCTTCATCGCCGGTGGAAGCCAGCACCTGTCGGTCTTCGACAACGAGAGCTACGAGGTCGCCGACAACCAGCGGATCATCGTTGATGCGATTCGGCTGACGCCCGTGGCGCCCGCGCCGCAGCCGCAGCCCGCGCCGCAGCCGCAGCCCCAGCCCCAGCCCGCTCCGGCGCCCACACCTGCCCCCGTGCCCGAGCCGGCTCCGGCGCCGCCGCCCCAGCCGGGCAGCGGGCCGAGCCAGGATCCATCGGCGGGAGCTTACGGGGTCGGGACGCCGGTGCCGAGCGCGACGCCGGATGTGATGGGCGGTTGCTCGCTCGGTGGAGCGGATCCGGCTGCTCGGCTCTGGCCCCTGCTGTTGGTGGCGCTGGTCCTCCTCCGTCGGCGCCGATAGCCCTCCAACCTCGCTCGGACATTTTCATCCACTCCAGCGGCTACCTCGCGAGCCGGGCTCACCCCGCGACGCCTGGCGCCTGGCAAATACCTGGGCTCGCGAAGCGTTAGGTGCGATGATCTCGATCGATCGATGAGCCAGGCGACCGAGACGCGCTTCGGGCACTACCGCCTGCTCCAGCGCCTGGGCGCTGGCGGCATGGCCGAGGTCTTCCGTGCGCGGATCGCGGGCCGGGCTGGCCGCTACCGGGACGTCGCGATCAAGCGGCTGCTGCCCCAGCTCAGCGACGACGCCGAGCTGATCACGATGTTCACCGACGAGGCGCGGCTCTCGCGACAGCTCGACCACCCGGGCATCGCTCGGGTCTACGAGTCGGGGACCGTCGACGGCTCGCTGTTCATCGCGATGGAGTACATCGCCGGCAAGGACCTCTGCCGCGTGGCCCGCGCCTGCGGCGAGCGGCCGATGCCGGTGGGCATGGTGCTGCAGATCGGCGCGGCGGTGGCTGACGCCCTCGGCCACGCCCACGGGCTCTGCGATGCCGACGGTCAGCCGCTCAACGTCGTGCACCGTGACGTCAGCCCCCAGAACATCCTGGTGTCGTATTCCGGCGTACCCAAGCTGATCGACTTCGGCATCGCCAAGGCCCGGGTGCGGCTGCAACACACGATGGGCGGGGTGATCAAGGGCAAGTTCGCCTACATGTCGCCGGAGCAGATCAAGGGCGGCGATCTCGACGGTCGGTCGGATCTCTTCGCCCTCGGGATCGTCCTCTTCGAGCTGCTGGCCGCCACCGACCTGTTTTGCGAGGATAACGACCTGCGGACGATCACCAACATCCTCGAGGCGCCGATCCCGAGCCTGCGCGGGCTCAACCCGGAGGTGCCGGGCGAGCTCGAGGGGGTGGTGCACCGCGCGCTCGCTCGGTCGCCCGAGCAGCGCTTTCAGTCAGCCGGTGAGCTGCGCGAGGCGTTGCTGGGCGTTGGCGCGCGGAGCCCGTCGGGGATGATGACCCAGGGCGAGCTCGGCCAGTGGATGGTTCGCACCTTTCCGGACGAAGCGGCGGCCAGTCAGCCACTGAGGCCGGGCGGCGGTCCACCGATCGACGACACGCTTCAGGACGACCGCAGCGACTGGTCCGATGACACCGAGACTGAGCCCGATCCGCGGGGGCCGCGCAGGCGTCGGGCTGCGGCCCAGGCGCCGCCGAGCGAGGAGGTCGCCACGGCGCTGCTGCAGCGGCCGCCCGGCGCACCACCGCTGAACCTGCCGGGTCTGCCGACCATCGACGACCGCCGACCGCCATTGACCGGGCCATCGCTCCCGGCGGGAGGGGGCCCCGATCCCGCCGACCCCTTCGCGGGGGAAGACACCAAGACTTCGCCCAACGTCCATGGCTTCACCGACCCCGTGGCGCGACGGCCGCGGGGTGTCCCTGCGACCGCGCTGCTGCTCTGGATCGCCATCGGGTTGGTGGTCTGTGTCGGGTCGGGCGTGATCGCCTATTTCCTCGTGCGCTAGCCGCAGCGCTGGGCAAGGAAACTGCGCTCGCTCCTCCGGCGCAGAATCCTGCGTAGGCCCGTTGCGCAGGAAACTGCACAACCGCGCACGCCGGCTCCCGACTCCACACATGTACACCGTCGATTGAGCCGAAAAACATGAGCGGTTTCGGAGCTGGGGTGGTGAGGGGGGACCGGCACGCGCCTTGCTTTATTCCAGGGCGGGCCGCAAAAAAGGAGCTACTAGATGCGCAAGGTCGGTTTCGTTCTTACCGCGCTGCTCGTGGCAGGATGCCAGGGCGAGATCATCGGTAACAGTGCCGTGGACCAGGACACCTACGAGGT
>JAUVBO010000405.1 GCA_030591195.1 Pseudomonadota bacterium | reverse complement strand
AGCGGGCGCAGCTGGCAGGCGAGGCGCAGTCCCTGGCGCGCCTGCTCGGCCGTCAGCGCCCGGTGGGGGGTCAACGGCACTTGCTCGGGGTCGATCCCCTCGAGCTGCACGAGGCACTTGCCACACAGTCCCTGGCCGGCGCAGGGGGTCTCGGGCAGCAGGCCCGCGCGGCTCAGCGCGTCGAACGCCGTGTCGCTGGCCTCGAGGGGCAGCGAGCGGGGAGGCTCGATCCCCTCGACGATTAGGCGGGTTGGTCTCCGGGTCACTTCGCCGGCTTGAGGTAGCTCTTGGCCGCCGGGTGCAGCGGGATCGAGATCCCCGCCAGGGCTGTCTTGCGCGAGATGAAGTAGGCCTGCAGGCTACCCCTGGAGAGCTTGTCGACGTTGTTGTAGAGCAGCTCGAGCAAGGTCCGCACCCGCTTGCCAGATGTCTTGCGGTGGGTCACCAGCATCGCGGTGACGTGCACGGTCCGCCGCGGTCGAGCCATCCCCGGGTAGGTGTGGGCTGGCAGCATGATCGACCGCAGGTAGGGGTACTTGGCCCGCAGCGCGCGCACGGTCTTGCGCGACAGCGGCAGCAGGTCTACCGGGGTCTTCTCGGCGAAGCGGTAGAGCCCGCGGTTGGGGTACGCGCTGGTGAGGAAGACCGCGTCGAGCTGGCCCTGCTTGAGCCGCGCGAGCGCTTCCCAGCTGCGCTCGTCGCCGAGCGCGGCGAGCTCGTGGTTGTGGATCCCCGCGGCGGCGAGCAGCTGCAGCGCGTTGCTGCGGACGCCCGAGCCGAGGGGGCCGATGTTGATCCGTCTGCCGCGGAGGTTCGCCAGCCTCGCCAGCCCCGAGCCCTTCTTGACCACGACCTGCACCGCCTCGGGGTAGAGCGCCGCCACCGCCCTCAGGTCCTTGCAGGGGTCGTGGCCGCTGAAGGGGTCGTCGCCGGCGAGCGCGGCGTGGGCGATGTCGCTCTGGACGTAGGCGAACTCCACCTCACGGGCGGCCACCAGCCGGCAGTTCTCGATGCTGCCCTTGGTCTTGAACGCCCGGGTCTCGGTCCCGGCGCCGGTGAGCAATGCTTCGAGCGCCTTGCCCTGGCGGTAGTACTCGCCAGCCGGGCTCCCGGTGGCGAGCGAGAGCCAGCCCTTGGCCTTGGCCTCGCGACGCCGGATCGCCTCGGCCGCCAAGGAGAGCTGCTCGTTGAGGTGCTCGAGGTCGTTGGCGCGCTTGTGGGACTGGAAGTAGGCCGCCACCCGACCGATCTCCTTGAGGCGCTTGCGGTAGGGCAGGTTCTCCTTGTCGGTGCGCGGGGCGTCCTTGTCCGCCTTGCGAGCTTGGGGCAAGAAGGCCACCGACCGCCAGCCGTCGCCCTTTGCCGCGTAGGCCGCGAGCCCGCGGACCACCAGCCGGTCGCCCTTGCTGTTGCCCTTGGGCGCGACGCCGTCGATGCCCCTCTTCGCCGCGCCGAGCAGCGAGAGCAGCGAGCCGACGTTGAGCTGGTCCCACTTCGACAGCCGGTAGTCCTCGCGCAGCTTCAGCACCGCGTTGTAGTAGATCGCCAGGCGCGCCTTGCCCGAGCCGGTCTCGGTGTACGGGTAGTGGCCGCGGCGGGCGAGGCTCTCGACCTCGAACAGGCCCTTCTTGAAGTCCCGCTCGAGCCGCTGCTGGACGTCGCGGCGGACCTGAGCGGTGTCGGGGCCCCGGCGGCAGCCGCCGAGGCCCAGGGCGCCGAGCACCGCGCAGGCGCAGGCAACCACCATCGGCACCGCTGTTCGCTTCACGCTCGATGATCGGCTCGACACGTCGCCATCTCCATTACTTGACGAAGGGCAGCGCGAGGAATCCCTGGAGCACCAGCGCGTTGGTGATGTCGATGAAGAAAGCGCCGACCATCGGCACCACCAGGAACGCCTGGGGCGAGGCGCCGTACTTGGAGACCAGCGCCTCCATGTTCGCCACCGCCGTGGGCGTGGCGCCGAGGCCGAAGCCGCAGTGCCCGCCGGCCATGATCGCCGCGTCGTAGTCCTTGCCCATCACCCGGAAGGTGACGAAGTAGGCGTAGCACGCGAGTATCACGCCTTGAACGACCAGGATCAGCAGCATCGAAAGCGCCAGGTTGAGCAGCTCCCAGAGCCGCAGCGACATCAACGCCTTGGCCAGGAAGACCGAGAGGCTGATCGTGCCCCACTGGTCCACCGTCTCGTGGTTGATCCGGTAGAGCTTGGTCAGCTCGAGGACGTTGGTGGCGATCACGCCGAGCAGCAGCGAGCTGATGAACGAGGGGACGGTCACGCCGTGCGCGAGCAGGAAGACGTAGACCTTGCCGCCAACCGCCATGCAGAAGGTGATGATCAGCAGCGTCTCCATCATCGCCCGCGGCGTGATCTGGTCGGCGTCCTCGGGGCTGTAGGTTACTCCGGTGGTCTGCTCCTCGAGCGTCTCGGTGGGCTTGAGCCCGCGGCCCTCGATCAGGCGTCGGGTGACCGGGCCGCCGATCAGGCCGCCCAGCACCAGGCCGAAGGTGGCCGAGGCCATCGCCACCTCCATCGCGCCCTGGAGGTTGTTGACGTCGGCAAAAAGCTCGGCGTAGGTCACGCCGGTGCCGTGGCCGCCCGACAGGGTCACCGAGCCGGTGAGCAGTCCCTGCAATGGGTGCAGGTCGGCGATGTACGACATCGCCAGGCTGGTGGTGTTCTGCACCACCAGGTACGCCGTCGCCACGGCCAGGAACAGCAGCACCTTCGGCCCGCCGCGAATCAGCAGCTTGACGCTCGCCCCGAGGCCGACGGTGGTGAAGAAAACGAGCATCAGCGGCGACTTGAGGGTCATGTCGAAGCTGAACGAGAGGCCGAGCTGGGCGTAGGCGAGGGTCGACAAGAGGGCGAAGGTGATGCCGCCGACCACCGGCTCGGGGATGCTGTAGGTGCGCAGCACCGGGATCAGCCGGTTGAGCAGATAGCCGACGAAGAGCACCACCAGAGCGACGGCGGTGGTCTCGACCAGGTCGAGCTCGATGATGATCTTTGCCGCGCCCATACCTCTACAATAACCCGACCCCGTGCTTCCCCGTCAAACATCGAGCGGTTATAACCGAGCGCTGGATTGCGCTGGGCTGTTGTCACCGCGAGGAATCCGATGAGCCAGCTGAAGAGGCAAGAGACCCGCATCCTGTTGTTCGAGAGCGTTCACCCGAAGGCTGTCGAGTACCTCGAAGACCAGGGCTTCGTCCAGGTCGAGCGGCTGACCCACGCCCTCGACCAAGAGGCGCTGGTCGAGCGTATCCGCGACGTGCACCTGATCGGGATCCGCTCGCGGACCAAGCTGACCGCCGAGGTGCTCGCCGAGGCCACCAAGCTGCACGCCGTGGGTTGCTTCTGCATCGGGACCAACCAGGTCGACCTCGAGGCAGCGGCCGACCGCGGGGTGGCGGTCTTCAACGCGCCCCACTCGAGCACCCGCTCGGTGGCCGAGATGGTCATCGGGCTGACGGTGATGCTGATGCGCGGCACCTTCGCCAAGAGCGCCGCGGCCCATCGCCAGCAGTGGCACAAGAGCGTCAGTGGCTCGCACGAGGTGCGGGGCAAGGTGATGGGGATCGTCGGCTACGGCCACATCGGCTCGCAGGTCTCGATCCTCGCCGAGGCGATGGGGATGAGCGTGATCTTCCACGACATCAAGACCAAGCTGCCGCTGGGCAACGCCCGCGCGAAGGCCTCCCTCGACGAGGTGCTCGAGCAATCCGACCTGGTGACGCTGCACGTGCCCGAGGACGAGACCACCCGGGGCCTGCTGAGCCGCGAGCGGATCGCGCAGATCAAGCCCGGGGCCTGCCTGATCAACGCCAGCCGCGGTTGCGTGGTCGACATCGACGCCGCGGCCGAGGCGCTTCGCGACGGGCGGCTCGCCGGCGCGGCGATCGACGTCTTCCCGGTCGAGCCGAAGGCCAAGGACCAGCCGTTCGAGAGCCCGCTGGTCGGTCTCGACCAGGTGATCCTCACCCCTCACGTGGGCGGCTCGACCCTCGAGGCCCAGCAGAACATCGCCGTCGAGGTGGCGCGCAAGCTCCACGGCTTCGTCGACCTGGCGGTGAGCGAGGGCGCGGCGAACTTCCCCGAGGTCAACCTGCGGCCCAAGCCGGGCACCCGCCGCCTGACCCACGTCCACCGGAACGTCCCCGGCATGCTGCAGCAGGTCAACAAGGCGATCGCCGATGCGGACATCAACGTGCTCGGCCAGTACCTGGCGACCAACGCTCAGATCGGCTACGTCGTGCTCGATATCGAGACGGCCGCCGACCAGCTGCTCGCCCAGCTCGAGCGGATCGAGGGCACGATCCGCTCCCGTATCGTCTACTGATCAGCCCCTGGGCTACGGGCAGCCGTCGCCGTAGCAGGTGTCGCCGTAGTGGCAGAAGGCGTCCTTGGCCGGATTGTGGTCGAGGCCGTTGCCCGGGCAGTCGTTCGAGCAGGCCGCGGTCGGCTCGCTGGTGTTGGGGTGGTCGGTCCCGTCGCAGCTCTCCTCCGGGTCGCAGACGTCGTCGTTGTTGCAGTACGGGAGCCCGGCGTCCGTGCCCGCGTCCGTGCCCGCGTCCGTGCCCGCGTCCGCGCCAAGGTCCGTACCCGCGTCCGCGCCGAGGTCCGTGCCGGCGTCCGAGCCGAGGTCCGTACCCGCGTCCGAGCCGAGGTCCGTACCCCCGTCGGTGCCTGCATCCGAGCCCGCGTCGGTGCCGGCGTCCGAGCCGAGGTCGGTGCCGAGGTCGGT
>JAUVBO010000385.1 GCA_030591195.1 Pseudomonadota bacterium | reverse complement strand
CATCGCACTGGCCGCCGTTGCAGGCCTGGCCCGGGCCGGGAATCGCCGGGGGTGGCTGAGGCTCGGGCTCGGGCTGAGGCTCGGGCTCGGGTTGAGGCTCGGGCTCGGGCTGAGGCTCGGGCTCGGGCTGAGGCTCGGGCTCGGGCTCGGGCTCGGGCTCGGGGGTCGTCGAAACGGTTTCCCCCTGGTCACGGCGTGGCACCGCCTCCTCGCCCACCTGACCCGTGCCTTGCTGGGCGTTGGGCACCGGCGACACCAGCCGGTCGGGCGACGCGTCCCACACCGTGGGGTGCTGGAAGCTCTCGTCTGCTACCCCTGCACAGCCCTGCGACAGGCAGAGGCTCAGAGCCATGATCAGCAGACGCGGCGAGCAGGCGGTGGGAGGGCTCTTGGTCACTGCGCTCCGTATGTGCAGGAGGTGCGCCATCGCGCCGGCCGGCTGCCTGCGGATATAATCGTTTGCAATGATCAGTAGTTGTCTGGCTGGAAGAGGTCGAGGCGAATCGAGGGGAGCAGTCCCACCACGGGGACAACTGGCCGTAGCATCTAGACCTACAATGCAGGTCCAGATCGCCCTAGCCGTTGTGGTCGTCTTCGATGCGGGAGATGAAACGAGCGTGCTCGACCTTGGCCCAGTGGTCGAGCGCCTCCTCGCTCGGCGTCAGCGCGGCGATGAGGGTGATCACGCTGATGAACAACACGGCGGTGGCGAGCACGAACCAGCTCGGGAAGAGCTCCGCGATGGCCATCCGGCGGTACAGCTCGGTCCAGTGGGCCGGTCCGGCGGGGTGGATGAAGAGCTTGGTCAGCCAGATCGCCGTGGTGAAGTACATCAGGATCAAGTAGTTGCGGCGTAGCCGAAGGCGGGTGCCCATCGACAGGCTGATGGTGAAGTGGGGCCGGCGCAGGTCGGCGCCCAGCTGCTCGCGCCAGGTGGGCTCGACGGGCTCGGCATCGCAGAGCCGGGCGGCGAAGAAGTTGTGCTCGAGCAGCGACAGGCGCCACTTGCTGTGGTGCAGATGCTGGTAGCGACGTCCTTCGAGCAGCATCAGGATCGAGTTGAAGGTCAGCGCGAGCAGCATCGCGAAGTGGGGCATCGCTCGCGAGCCGAGGGTGAAGGTCGTCACGCCGATGGTGAGGATGATCGCCCAATGGGTCGTGGTGTCGAGGCGGGTCCGCCAGACCGTCATCCGCTGCATCTCGGCCCGGTAGAGGTGAGCCAGGCAGGTGATCCAGGCTGTCGAACCCTCGGCACAGGAGGCGTCACGCTCGCGCGGCATCCTCCGAGCGTACCCAGCTCGGCAGACGGCGGTCAAACGGTCTTGGTGGCTGGTCGAGGCGAGGCCCCGGGTGTGATAGAACGGGCACTCGGAAAGATCAGCTGACTCGGGCCAAGCCGAGGGGAGGACGACGATGCATAGCAGGGAGCAGATCCGGCGCCGCGAGGGCGATGAAGCTGACGTGGTGGTGGAGGACGACCGCACCGGGATGCACCCGGTGACCCTCGAGCGGGCGGTGCTCGACCATCTCTACTACACCTGCTGCAAGGACGAGAACACGGCCACGGCGCTCGACATCTTTCGCGCCATGGGCCACGCGGTGAGAGACCGGCTGACCCACCGCTGGATCAAGACCCAGCAGACCTACTACGAGCAGGATGCCAAGCGGGTCTATTATCTCTCGGCCGAGTTTCTGCTCGGACGGGCGGCGGGCCATAACCTGATCAACCTCGGTCAGTACGAGGTCGCACGCAAGCTGCTGCTCGCCTACGACATCGACCTCGGCCGACTGCTCGAGCAGGAGGCCGACCCGGGGCTGGGCAACGGCGGCCTCGGTCGGCTCGCTGCCTGCTTCCTCGACTCCATGGCGACCCTCGGCCTGCCCGGCTACGGCTATGGCATCCGGTACGAGTTCGGCATCTTCGAGCAGCAGATCCGTGACGGCTGGCAGGTCGAGCAACCCGATGCCTGGGTCCGGCACGGCAACGTCTGGGAGGTGCCTCAACACGAGAACGCCGTGACGGTCAACTTCTACGGCAAGGAGGTCCAGGAGACCGACGCCGAGGGGCGGCTGCGTACCCGCTGGGTCGACACCCAGCAGGTGCTGGCGGTGCCCTACGACATGCCGATCGCCGGCTACAACAACGATACGGTCAACAGCCTGCGGCTCTGGTCGGCCCAGGCGACCAACGAGTTCAACCTCGACGTCTTCAACGACGGCGACTACCGCCGGGCGGTGGAGGAGAAGTCGCTCAGCGAGAGCATCTCGAAGGTGCTCTATCCGCAGGACAACACCATCGAGGGGCGCGAGCTGCGGCTCAAGCAGCAGTACTTCTTCGTCTGCGCCTCGATCGCCGACATCGTCCGCCGCTACAAGAAGGTCCACCAGAGCTTCGACGCGTTCCCGGACAAGGTGGCGATCCAGCTCAACGACACCCACCCAGCTGTCGCCGTGCCGGAGCTGATGCGGGTGCTGCTCGACGACGAGGGCCTGGACTGGGATCGGGCCTGGGAGATCTCCTGCAAGACCTTCGCCTACACCAACCACACCCTGCTCCCCGAGGCGCTCGAGCGCTGGCCGCTGGCGCTGTTCGAGCGGCTGCTGCCGCGCCACCTGACGATCATCTACGAGATCAACCACCGCTTCCTCCGGCAGGTCCACGTTCATGCGCCCGGCGACGCCGCGCTGCAGCAGCGGATGTCGATCATCGAGGAGGGCGACCAGCGCCAGGTGCGGATGGCGAACCTCGCCGTGGTCGGCTCGCACAGCGTCAACGGCGTCGCCGCGCTGCACACCGAGCTGGTGCGCACCCGGCTGATGAAGGACTTCGCCGAGATCTGGCCGGGCCGGTTCAACAACAAGACCAACGGCGTGACGCCCCGGCGCTGGCTGCTGCTGTGCAACCCGCGGCTGGCGGCGTTGATCACCGAGCGGATCGGCCGCGGCTGGATCACCGACCTCGAGGGCCTGCGCGAGCTGCTGCCGCTGGCCGACGACGCCGACTTCCGCGCGGCGCTGCGCCAGGTCAAGCTGGACAACAAGCGCCGGCTGGCGGCGGTGATCAAGGAGCGGACCGGCGTCGAGCTCGATCCGACGTCGATCTTCGACGTCCAGGTGAAGCGGATCCACGAGTACAAGCGCCAGCTGCTCAACTGCATCCACATCATCAGCCTCTACTGGGAGCTGAAGCAGGATCCGTCGGCTGATCGGCCACCGCGGTCGTTCATCTTCGCCGGCAAGGCGGCGCCCGGCTACGCGACGGCCAAGCTGCACATCAAGCTGATCAACGACCTGGCGGCGATCATCAACAACGACCCGGCGATGGAGGGCCGGCTGCAGGTGGTCTTCGTCCCCAACTACGACGTGTCGCTCGCCGAGCGGATCATCCCCGGCTCCGACCTCTCGGAGCAGATCTCGCTCGCCGGCTTCGAGGCCTCGGGCACGGGTAACATGAAGTTCTCGATGAACGGCGCGCTGACCGTCGGCACCCTCGACGGGGCGAACATCGAGATCCGCGAGGCGGTGGGCGCCGACAACTTCTTCCTCTTCGGCATGACCGTCGATCAGGTGGCCAAGGCGCGCGCCGCCGGCTACCACCCCGGTGAGCATATCCTCCGCAGCGATCGGCTGCAGCAGGCGCTCTCGCTGCTCGAGAGCGGTTTCTTCAGCCCTGACGACCACGACCGCTACCTGCCGGTGGTCAACCAGCTCCGCTACCACGACCCCTACATGCTCTGCGCGGACTTCGAGGACTACGTCGCCTGCCAGGCCCGGGTCGGGCAGGTCTTCCGCGACGTCGAGCAGTGGGATCGCCAGGTGGTGCACAACCTGGCCCAGATCGGCCGCTTCTCGAGCGACAACACGATCAGGCAGTACGCCGAGGAGATCTGGGGCGTCAAGCCGGTGAAGATCGACCTGCCCGCCCGGGAGACCGGCCACGGTCCGCGGTAGTGGCGACGATGATCGAACCCCGCGACGAGATGCTCCGTGACACCCGCGAGGGCGGGATCACGTTGGTGCTCGGCGCCGGGGTCTCGCGCTCGATCGGGATGCGCGACTGGAAGACGCTGGCCGAGGCGGTGGGGCGCTCCTGCGGCGTCTGGCCGACGCTGGGCGATGAGGACGTGGCCGACTTCCCCCAGTTCCTGCCCTTCATCTTCGAGCTGGCTCACGAGCAGCTCGGCAGCACCGAGCGCTTCATCGCCGTGCTCCGCGAGCACCTCTACCACGACACCCAGCCGCCCGACGACGCCGAGCAGCTGCGCGGCTCCCGCTCGACCCTCGCCGTGGTCGCCCGGACGATCTGGGGCGAGCTCGAGGAGGGGGGCCCGCGGCGGATCGATCGGGTGGTGACCTTCAACGTCGACGACATGGTCGAGCGCGCGGTGCAGTGCCTCGCCGCCGGCCGTGACACCGACGTGATGCAGGTGGTGGCCCGGGCCAACGACCACCCGGTCCACGGCGTCGGCGACCTGCCATTGCCGGTCTACCATCTGCACGGCTACCTGCCCTTCGTTCGCCAGCAGACCTGGCACCAGGCGGCCTCCGACACGCTGGTCTTCATGGACGCCCAGTACTGGGCCTCGGGGGCCAACCCGCTGTCATTCGCCAACCGGGTGGTGGCCACCGCGCTGCACGACAGCCACTGCCTGTTCATCGGTTGCTCGATGAGTGACATCAACATCCTCCGCTGGCTCGGCCTGCGCTTCAACGAGCTGCTGCAGGACAAGCGCCAGCAGTACCTGCAGCACCACTGCGAGCCCGAGGGCGACGAGGAGACGCTGCGGACCCAGCTGCGGCAGGCCCTGCGGCGGCACTACTGGGTCCGCGGCGAGCGTGGCTCGAT
>JAUVBO010000605.1 GCA_030591195.1 Pseudomonadota bacterium | reverse complement strand
TGGGATGACGACGGCGAGCTCGAGGCGCGCTTCGAGGCCTCGGCTCGGGGATCGCTGCCCGTGCTCGAGATCGGCCTGGCGGACAACGCCGATCGCGAGCTGACCTTCCGCGTGCTCGGCTATGGCGGCGACGATGCCCGTGCCGTGGGCCAGGGGGCCGCCACGGCCCGCATCGCGCGGGGCGAGGTGCGGCGGGTGGGGACGCCCTTCGCCCTGGCGCCCTGGGCCCGTCCGCCCCAGGTGGTGATGCTGCGACCGGCCGACGGGACCGAGGCGCCCTCGAGCATCGGCGCGGTGACCGCGGTGCTCTCGACGGCGGTCGAGGTGGCCACGGTGGCCGCGGCGGTGCGGCTCTCCGATCCGTCCGGCAGCCCCGTGCCGATCGAAGTCGAGGTCGAGGAGGTGGTGACGGTCGATGGGGGTGCCTTTGGCCCGGAGCGCCGCTCGATGCTGAGGTTGACGTTTGACGGGCTGGCCCTGCCCGGCGACTACGAGGTCCGCATCGGGCCGGGGATCGTCAGCCAGGCCGGCCAGCGCTTCGACCAGGACCCGAGCACCGCCACCGAGGACCCTCTCGTCAGCCGGTTTCATTTCGAGCCGACGGTCGGCGGTCCCATCGGCGGAGTGCCCTGCGACCGCTGCCCCACCGGATGGGGCTGCGAGGAGGGTGTGGCCGGCTGCGTGCCCCTGCTCGCCTGTGACGCTGGTTGCCCCGACGGCTATCTCTGCGACGAGGCCCAGGGCCACTGCGTGGCCGACTGTCGCCCCCTCGGCTTCTGCTTCGCGCCACCCGAGCGCTGCGACCCAGCGACCGGCCGCTGCGTCGCTCGATAGCGCCGATCGGTCACGACGCGACGAGCTGGGCGGCGATCAACCCTCGGGAGGATCGGCGACGCTCGCCGGGGTGAAGAAGCTCTGCAGCGTGACGCCGAAGTCGCTCTGGATCAGCCGGATGATGCTCTTGCAGTCGTCCTCGCCGATCTCGAGCTTGGCCATCAACAGCTCGCGGGTCCGGACCGCGAGGCGATCGCGCAGCGCGCGGAGCTGACGGTGGATCGTGGTGTGGTGCACGCGGTAGATCGCGCCGATCTTCTCCAGGCCGAGCCCGTCGGCGAAGCGCAGCTTGAGCATGTTGACCTGGCGCGGCTCGAGCTCGGTCATCGCCTGGCGAAAGGCGCCAGCGAACGCCTTGCGGTAGGCGGGCTTGGCCCGGAGCAGCTCGGCGCCCTGGTCGTGGCCCATCACCCGCTCGGCGAGGAAGTCGTCGCCGACCAGCGCGTGGCGCTTGTCGTGCTCGAGGGCCCGGCGCCCGAGGCGGGCGGTGACCACCCGCAGCCAGCCGTCGAGCTTGCCGAGCCCGGCGTAGCCGGCGAGCAGCGGCGCCCTGTCGCCGTCGGCGACAAAGAGGCGCTGACGCAGTTGCTGCTCGACCTCCTCAGCCAGCGCGCCGATCGAGAGCCCCGCGAGGGTCTGGCGCACGGCGCGCCAGTGGAGGCGATCGAAGGCGGCCAGCGCCTGGTCGTCACCCTCGATGCAAGCGCAGCAGAGGTAGAGCTCGGGCGTGCGCCAGCTGCGCACGGCGCGCTCGAGCTGCGCGCCGCGCGGCACGCGCTCGGCGAGGTAGCCGAGCAGCAGCTCGGCGGTCAGGTCGGGGAGGTCGGGCCAGGCGTCACGGGCCGCGGCGACGAGCTCGGCGAGCAGGGTGGGGAACCCGGTGATGTCGGCCAGGCGCAGGCCCAGCTCGGGGTCTACCAGCGAGAGGAACTCCCGGGCCAGATCTGCCACGTTGGTTTCGGCCACGGTCGGTTCAATCCCGGCTGAAGGGGGCGCACCGCTGCGCTCAGCCGATGGTAGCGCCGTCGCGACGTCGGTGCCAAGCTCAGGGCCCGCCGTTTTTTCCCCGCCTGGGATAGAATACCCTTTGGTGGAGACTCGTCCGCCGCCGGACGACGGCGGCGGCATGACCAGACCGCGACGTGTCCTGTATCGACGAAAATCAGGTCCTTCAGTACGTCGAGGGACTCTACGACGAGGAGGAGGCGCGGGCGATCGAGGCCCACCTGGCCGAGTGCGCTGACTGTCGCTACCTCCTCGCGGCGGCCGGTGGCGCGGCGCTGATGGATTCGCCGTCCATGGCCCCGACCCGGACCCTGAACCCCGACGATGAGCTGCTGGCACCCGGCGCCTCCGAGCGACGCAGCGGCGAGGTGCTGCAGGACACCTACGTCATCGAGCGTTTCATCGGCGCTGGCGGGATGGGCGCTGTCTACGAGGGTTCCCACCGGAGGCTGGCCCGCCGCTTCGCGATCAAGTTCATCACCGAGGCCCGCGTCTCCGACGCCGAGGCGGTGGCCCGCATGCAGCGCGAGGCCTACGTCACCAGCCGCTTGTCACACCCGAACATCGTCCAGGTCACCGACTTCAACTACGCCGACGACGGCGCGCCGTTCATCGTGATGGAGTTGCTCGAGGGTGAGTCGCTGGCAGAGCTGTTGATGCGCGAGGGCGCGCTGTCGAGCCTCGACCTGGTGTCGAGCATCTCCCGGCAGGTGACCTCGGCGCTGGAGGCGGCCCACCGCGAGGGGATCGTCCACCGCGACCTGACCCCCGGCAACATCTTCCTCTGCCCCACCGAGGGGGGCGAGCCGCTGGTCAAGGTGATGGACTTCGGCCTGTCGAAGATCCTCGAGCGCGCGCGCCACGGCGCGCAGCAGTCGGCAGCGAACCTGACCCGGGTGGTCTCGGTGCTCGGCTCGCCGCACTTCATGTCTCCCGAGCAGGCAACCGGCCACTCGGCCAATGTCGATCACCGGGCCGACGTCTTCTCCTTCGGCGCGATCCTTTACCGGATGCTCGCCGGCCGGCCGCCGTTTGGTGGTGCCGACCCTCAGGAGGTCATGCGGCAGGTTGCGTTCGAGGCACCGGCCGCCGCGCCCCAGTGGTTGCGCGTACCCGATCCGCTGCGGGCGGTGGTCGACAAGGCGCTGAACAAGGAGGCCCCGCTCCGGCAGCGCTCGATGAGGGACCTGTGGACCGAGCTCGAGGTGGCGATCGAGGCCGTCCAGGGCGGCGATGCGTCGACGCCGGCCGCGCGGGTGACGGGCCTGCGCGAGGTGGCGACGGCCAGCGGGCTCGTCGACTTGGCGCCGTCGCTGGTGATGGTGGACGACCTGGCCGACGATCTCGAAGACGACGATCTCGAAGACGACGACCTCGCCGACGACCTGATGCCGTCGCCCGTGCGCCGGCCGCCGCGACGCCGGGGCGCGGTGCTGCTGGCCGCGGTGCTCTTGGTCGCCAGCGTCGTGATCGTCTTCGCCACGGCGCTGCTGCCGTACGGCGGGGAGCGATCGGGTCAGCGGGATCCAGACCAGGGCGCCTCCCCCAACTCGGGCATCGATGGACGCCGGTCGGCCCCGCCGGCCGATGCGGCCGTCACGCTCCGGCTCGGTCGGCGCCCGGACGCCGGTGGGAAGGATCCCGGGGCTGCGGCAAGGCCGCGCCTGCCGCGGAGGCCGCGAGCAGCCAAGGTCCGGCGTCCGCGCCGGCAGCCCCGGCGTGTCGGGCACGGCACGATCAGCGTCCAGACCATCTCGGCCGATGGACGGCCGCTGTGGGCCGACCTCTACCTCGATGGCCGCAAGGTGGGGCAGACCGCCCTGACGGTCGAGCGGGTCGCCGCCGGGCGGCACCTGGTCGAGGTTCGCCGTCGCGGGTTTCGCCCGGTGAGTCGGACCGTGCGGGTCAAGCCCGGCCGGCGGCTGCGCGTGCAGCTGCCGATGCGGGCGACGTCGCCGTAGGGC
>JAUVBO010000263.1 GCA_030591195.1 Pseudomonadota bacterium | reverse complement strand
GGCGCCGGCCACTCGGCCTTCGTCTGCGATCACGGTCAGGGCCACGCGGTGCCACCGAACGGCGCCTCGAGCTGGCGCTTCTTCGCCGACCACCCCTGGGGCACCCACCCGTCCCCTTACGAACAGGCCGGGATGCCGGCCGTGATGCCCGGCTCCTGCACCAAGTAGCGCCGGCTCGGTCCGGTTGCTGTCGCGAAGCTCCTAGAGCTGTTCGACCAACAGGTTGAACTCGCCGTAGCTGCTGTCGCTCGTCTTGTCGACGGCGATGGTGTAGTTGCCCCCGACCGCGGGCGCGAAGACCAGCGACCTGCTGTTGCCGAAGGTGACCGAGGTGCTCACCGCTCCGTCGACACCGGTGCTGGCGCAGTCAGCCTCGATGTCGGCCTCGGTGCAGGTTGCGCCGAAGACGTAGAAGTAGAGCGACGAGGAGGCGGTCGGAGTGAGGGTGATCCGGTACTGCGCGCCGCCCACGGCCGTGAAGCGGTAGTAGGCCTGGGGTCCGTCGAGGGCGCTGGTCTTGCCGCACTTGACCGCTGCGAACTCGTCGGGGGTGATCTTCGGTCCGATGTCGCCGGTGGCCATCGCCGAGCCGGTGGTCAGGCTCAGCGCCTTGGCGCCGGCGCAGGTGCCGTTGGTCGGCGCGGCGATGGTCTCGAGCTCGACGGCCAGCCGGCCGAAGTAGGCGTTGGAGGTGGTATCGACGGCGAGGTAGGCGTCGCCGTCGGCCGGGGCCTGGAAGTAGACCGCCCGCGGCGAGCTGTTGGAGAAGACGCCCGAGGTCTCGCCGGTGGCGCCGAGGCTGTTGCAGTCGGTGAGGATCTGCGCCTCGGCGCAGCCCTGGGTGAAGAAGTAGAGGTAGCCCGAGAAGTCGGAGCTGGCGACGGCCTTGTACCACTGGTTCTTGTTGGCGGTGAAGCGGTAGTAGGCCTGCGGGCCGTCGAGGGTCGTGGTGCTGAGCTGGCCGCTGCCCTTGCACTTGAGCGTGGCGAACTCGTCGGGGGTCAGGTGCAGGCTCAGGTCGCCGTGGATCGTCGTCGAGCCGCCGGTCAGTGTCACCTGCTCGGCCTGGGCGCAGCTGCCGTTCTGCGGCGCGGCCATCTCCTCGATGGTCATCACGAACGAGCCGAAGAGCGTCGTTATCGTGCTGTCGACGGCGAGGTGGACGTCGCCGTCGGCTGGCGCCTTGAAGTAGATCGCCTCGGGCTTGCGCAGGGCGATGCTGGTCGAGGCCTCGCCGGTGGCGCCGCCGCTCTGACAGTCGGCCAGGATCTGCGCCTCGGCGCAGCCGCTGGTGAAGGCGTAGACGTAGGCGGTGAAGGTGCTGTCGAGGGTCACCCGGTACCACTGGTCCTTGGTGCCGGCGAAGCGGTAGTAGACCTGGGGGCCGTCGAAGGTCGCGGAGGTGGTGACCGCGCCGCTCGGCTTGCAGCGCAGGGTGGCATACTCGTCCGTGGCGCCGATGGTGTCTCCCGAGACCGCCGCCTTGCCCCCGCTGAGGGTCACCAGCTGGGCCTGGGCGCAGCGGTCGTTGGCCGGCGGGGTGATCTCGTCGATCTGCAGCGTGAAGCCGCCGTGGGCGCTGTCGATCTTGCTGTCGACCGCGACGGTGTAGGTGCCGGCGACCGCCGGGGCGAAGACCATCGACTTGCTGGCAGCCGACGTGATCGACGAGGTCAGCACCGCGCCCGCGACACCGTCGCTGTCGCAGGCGGCCTCGATGTTGGCCTCGACGCAGCTATCGCCGAAGACGTAGAAGTAGATCGACGAGGCCGAGTCGGCGCTGACCGTGATCAGGTACGCCTTGCCCGCGGTGGCCGTGAACGTGTAGTAGGCCTGTGGTCCGTCGAAGGCGCTGGCCGTGCCGCACTTGAGCGTCGCGAGCTCGTCGGGGGTGATCTCGGGGCCGGTGTCGCCCTCGACCACCGCGCTGCCATTGGCCAGGACCAGCGGGCTAGCCCCGGCGCAGGTGCCGTTGGTCGGCAGCGTGATCGCCTCGATCTCCAGGGTGAACTGGCCCGCCGAGGTAGCGGACGTGCTATCGACGGCGACGAACAGCGGCCCGTCCTGGGGCGCCTTGAAGTAGATCGACTCGGGCTTGTTGGCCGAGATGAACGAGGAGACCTTGCCGGTCAGGCCGCCGCTGCTGCAGTCGGCTGTGATGTCGGCCTCGGTGCAGCTGGCCGAGGTGAAGGCGTAGAGGTAGGCCGAGAAGGTCGAGGCGAGGGTCAGCTTGTACCACTGGTCCTTGGTCGCCGTGAACCGGTAGTAGGCCTGGGGCCCGTCGAGGGCGCTCGTGGCGCACTTCAGCGTCGCGTACTCGTCGCTGTACAGGGCCGTGTCACCGTTGATGGTGGCCTTGCCGTTGGTGAGGGTGACGACCTTCGCGCCTGAGCAGCGGTCCGGATCGCCGGTGGGCGTCCCCAGATCGGGCGTCGGACCCTGGTCGGGCGTCGGTCCCTGATCGGGCGTCGGTCCCTGATCGGGCGTCGGACCCTGGTCGGGCGTCGTTCCCTGGTCGGGCAGGGGAATTCCCCCCTGATCGGGAATCTCACCCTGGTCGGGCGTCTCGCCTTGGTCCGGCGCTTCGCCCTGATCGACGGTCGGGCCGGTATCGACGGTGGTGTAGTCGCTGCCACCGCAACCAGCGGTGAGCAGGCCTAACAGCGCAGCGGACAGCAACAGGTTCAGTGCCCTTCGGCTCATGATTTGGCGTTTCATCCCACGACCCCTTCTGACGTTGGTCGGCACCCTTCTTACTTTGGCTGGCAGCTCGGCGCACGACGGCCGCACGCGTCAGTCCCGGGCAAGCAAGCGTCGAGCCAGATCCAGTTCGCCGACAGAAGTCCAATGCTGAGCACAGGTTGGCGGCTCGGTCGACAGAAACTGCAACGCGGTCGTCACCCGGCTGAGGACTGACGTGTGCACTCGCTCACGGTGCAGGTGGGGGCGTTGGCCCGCTGGAGGGTGGGCAGCGGTCAAAGACGGCGGCACTCGATGTAGAAGCGCTTCTCGTGGGCCTCGCCCATCGAGAACGTCTTGCGGGGCAGGGCGCCATCGAGGATCACGGTCTTGAACAGCTCCTGCTTGCTCATCGCCGGCAGGTAGAGCCCGATGTTGCCGGCCTGGTGCGCCAGGCTGACCACGGCGTCGGTCCCGTGGACGTAGTCGACCTCCTTGGCCCCACCGCCAGCGAGGAAGCCGTCGAGGAATCCCTGCAGGGTGCCGGCGGCGAGGTTGGCCTCGGGCTCGGCCACCTCGATCACGGCGAAGGCCGAGCGGTGGACGACGCCGAAGCGATGACGTCCCGGCACCTGCTCGTCGACCTCGGCGGTCATCTCGTCGAGCGAGGAAACCTCGCGGGCGGTCAGCCGCGGGCCGAAGACCGCGCGCAGCTCGCCCACCAGATCGAGCTCGACGTTGAACAGCACCCGGTGGATCGGCTCGAACGAAAGCGCGGGGTCGTGGACGTTGACCAGCTCGACCAGGGCATGACGGGCCGGGCTGTCGAGCACTGCCTGCGCGTCGCCGGCGTTCTGCTTGATCTCCTCCCAGATCGCCTTGGCCGTGGCCAGCGAGTGGTTGCCGTCGCCCATCGCGTGCAGCAGCACCGGTCGCTCGCGATCGAGACCGTAGCGGGCCGAAAACGCTGCCGGGTCGGCCAG
Source organism: Pseudomonadota bacterium (assembly GCA_030591195.1). The sequence continues at coordinate 1,903 of JAUVBO010000263.1, read as the reverse complement.
CTGCTCGAGGGCAGCCACCAGCTGCTGCTCGAGGGCGCGGTCGCCGACGAGGTAGCCCGCGACGCGGCCCGAGCCCTTCATCAGCTCGAAGTCGTAGAGCGGCTCGAGCTTGTCACGGCGGGTGGACAGCTGGCCGATCACCGTGTCGTCCGGATCGTCGATCAGCACCATGATGTGGGGTAGCTCGAGCGGGGCGCCCTCGCGGATCGCTACCCGCGGTGGCAGCCGGTCGAGGATCGTCCCCTCGGTGGCCCGGATCAGGCTCGCCGAGCCCTTGGTGTAGTCGTAGGCCTCGAGGTCGACGCAGAGCACCAGGCCCTTGCGAACCCGGTTGCCCGTCTGGCGCTCGACGTAGACGATGCCGTCACGGGGCTCGAGCACGCCCTGGTCGAGGTAACGCGACATCGACTCGCGGATGCCCGCGATGCGCTGATCGCGGTCGCGGTCGCCGAGATAGACCTCCGGGTAGATCATCCGCAGGGTCGAGGGCGCGTCGCCCACCAGCCGACCGACCTGCTGCCAGTACTCGGGCTGGGAGGTGTACTGGTCGCAGGCGACGACGGCCCATTTTTCGAGGGTGGTGCCGGCCTTCGGCAGCAGTACCTCGGACACGGCGATTCCGGCTGACTCGTACCTGCGCATGCGTTGGTCTCGCTCCTCCCCGGCACGCCTGGACGCAGGCGCGCGGCTGGGGCGGAATGTAGCGAGGGCGGCCGTTGGCGTCCACACCCTCTCAGAAAGGCGGCGCGGTTGGTGATTAGCTGAACGCGATGCATGCTCGAGGGGATCGTGCGCCTCGCCGCGATCGACGCCTTCGCCGGCGATCCGACGCGCTCACAACCCCGAGGCCTCGATGTAGGGCGCCTCGCGGCCCTGCACGATCTCAACCGTGCCCCGCTCGCCATCGAGGCGGCAGAGGTGGTAGCGGTCCGGGTGGGGCAGGTGCTTGCCGAACGAGGGTGTCTCGTAGACCGGGATCGTGCCGAGGGTGTCTCTGACCCAGAGGTGGCCGTGGCCGACGAAGATCGCGCGGATTTGCCCTGCGTGAGCCTCGAGCAGCTCGAAGAAGCGCGGCGCGTCCTCGCGGGGGATCGCGTGGCTGAGGAGGTCCCACTGCAGCTCGTGGTCGGTGCGGATCGGGTGGTGCAGAAAGAGCAGCACCGGCAGCTCGGTGTCGAAGACCTCGGTCTCGAGCCACTCGATCTGGGCCGGGTCGAAGCGCTGGTCACGGAGGCACCAGCCGCGGGCGCTGTCGAGCACCACCAGCCGGAAGCCACCCCGGTCGACGTGGTAGTAGGTCTCGCGGCCGGTGAGCTGCTTCCAGACGGTGGCTACGTGATCGGCCTGCGCGGCGGTCCGGGCGTACTTGCCCGGGGCGAGGTAATACTCGTGGTTGCCGATCACCGGCAGGTAGGGGATCGACAGCTGGTCGAGCAGGGCCACCGCGGTCTTCAGCCGGCTCCGCTCGGCGGTGGCCTGCGGCCCCTCGTTCCCGGTCCAGATCGAATCAGCCCACATCGAGTCGACGAGGTCGCCGGTGATCATCAGCAGGTCGACCTTCGGGTAGTGGTCGCCCCGCTCGAGCCGATCGACCGCCTCGGCCAGCCGGAGCGAGTCCGGGTGGTCGGGCTCCCTGACGTGCGTGTCGGAGATAACCATGATCGTCAGCCGCGGATCCTCGCCAGCGTCGGCCGCCAGCCGGCCATCGTCGCGGGCGTCGATCGGTGTGCCGTGGTCCCGGTCGACGGCGACGAGGCTGTCGGCGCCACCGTCGAGCAACCGCTGATCTGCGGGGCACGCGCCGGCGGCCACCAGGGCGACCAGCAGGGTGCTCAGCGGCACGAGCCAGCCAGGGAGAGAGCGGCATCGTCGATCGGTCGATGGTCTCACGGCAACACGTTAG
>JAUVBO010000046.1 GCA_030591195.1 Pseudomonadota bacterium | reverse complement strand
CTCGAGGTACTTCAGCGCGTCCTCGTTGAAGATCTTCACCCGGCGGTCCGAGAGCGCGCCCTGGTTGAGCTGGCGCAGGGGCTCGAGGGTGCGGAAGATGCGGGTCATCTCCGGGTCGAGGTCGACCAGGTCGACCCGCGTCACGCTGCGGTGCTTGAGCACCTCGCGCACCGCCATCCCGTCGCCGCCGCCGAGGATCAGCACCCGCCGCGGCGCGGCGACGATCGCCATCGCCGGGTGGACCAGCGACTCGTGGTAGCGGAACTCGTCGACGCTCGAGAACTGGATGTTGCCGTCGATGAACAGCCGCAGGTCGCCGCGCCAGCGGGTCAGCACCAGCCGCTGAAACGGCGTGGTCTTGGCGTAGATCACGTCGTCGTCGTAGAGCTGGTCCTCGAGCCAGCTGGTGCTCTTGCCCGCGGTCAGCAGGCCAGCGAGCAGCAGCGCAGCGACGGCGGCAGCGAAGACCTTCAGCCCGCGGACCCTGCCGGCCAGCGGGCGCTCGAAGACCTTGAGCCCCACGGCGGCGACGCCGACGTTGAGCAAGCCGAAGAAGAACGCGGTGCGTACCAGGCCGAGCCGCGGCACGAGCACCAGCGGAAAGAGCAGCGAGGCGAACAGCGCGCCGAGGTAGTCGACCGAGAGCACGTTGCCGAGGGCCGCGCGGAGGCTGAAGTGGGTCCGGATGATGCGTACCAGCAGCGGGATCTCGAGGCCGGCGAGGGTGCCGATCACCAGGCAGAGCGCCACCAGCAGCGGCGTGTAGGCGCCGAGGTGGGTGAAGGCAAAGAACAGCAGCAGCGCGCTGACGCCGCCCACCAGCCCGATGAGGATCTCGACCACCAGGAACGCGCGCAGCAGGTTTTTTCTGATGTACCGCGAGATGAAGCTGCCGATGCCCATGGAGCTGAGGAACAGCCCGATCACCAGCGAGAACTGCAGCACCGAGCTGCCGAGCAGGTAGCTCGAGAGGGTCGCGGCGAGCAGCTCGTAGATCAGCCCGCAGATCGCGATCACGAAGACCGAGATCAGCAACAGGGAGGTCGAGCCACGGACCGGCTCGAAGGCGGGATCGTGGTCGACGGAGGTCATGCCACGGTCAGCTGCGGGCTTTGCGCGAGGGGCTCGCAGGGAGCCAGGGGAGAGCTCGACGCGCGATCAATGCATCGCGGCGGCGATGATCATCGCCAGGCCGATGAGGAAGGCGCCGATGATGATGCCGAGCGAGGTGTTCTGATCCTCCTCGATCTCCTTGCGCACCGAAAACGGCATCAGCTTGTTGAAGATCGCGAAGGCGACCCCGAAGACGATCATCCCGATCATCGCGTAGATCACCGTCGACAGCATCATGGCCGGCTTGAGCTCGGCGATCAGTTGTTGCATCCCACTCTCCTTATTCGTCGCTGGTCAGGGTCTCGCTACTTGCCGCCCCGGTAGCCGCCACCGTAGTGCGTCCGGCCGAAGTAGAGAAAGACCGGGCCGCCGAGGCGACCCCGTCGCCGGCTCGCCTCGCGGATGTTGACCGGCTTCTCGAGTGCCCCGGGCAGACCCCAGCCCGCCGTCGAGGCCATCAGCGCACCGCCGGAACCGACGGTCAGCAGGCCGAGCACAATCATGAATCCGATCCAGCGCATCGGTCATCCCCCGGAAGCGGCGCCGCTTCGATCAATCCCAGTCGTCGTCGTCATCGTCGTCGTCATCCTCGAGCACCGGCGCCCAGCGGCGCTTCTCGAACAGCCACTTGCGCAAGATCTCGAACAGCGGAAACAGCGCGGCAAAGATGAAGATCGCCAGGAACCAGCGCGACAGTACGCCGCCCTGGTAGACCGTGATCGTCATCGCCTCGCCCCGGGGCGGCCCGCGGAAGTTGCCGCTGCCGCCCTGGCCCTTGAGGATGATCCGGTAGACGCCGGCCTTCGGCGCCTTGAAGTAGTTCGTGCTGCGGCGCTTGCCCTCGCTCCAGCTCTCGCCCCCCTCGTAGCCCGAGTAGTACGAGATCTCCCCGTCGGCCTCGGCCACCACCTCGTCCTTGGCGTTGACCATGCCGATCTGGACGTAGAGCCAGGAGTTCTGCACCTGGGCGCGGACCTTCATCGCCATGATCTTGCCCGACTTGGTCACCGTGAAGGGCCGCGAGAGCGTCTCGCGCAGGTACTCGGCGGAGCTGAAGGTCTGGCTGAAGATCGGCTTGCCGCGCTTGCTCATCGACCAGAAGAGCATGCCGAGGTTGAGCGCCGCGAACAGCGCACCGAAGAGCATCAGCAGCTTGGCGACCGTCCCGCGCGAGAAGGGCTGGGCCGCGCGCACGCCCACCGGGCGGGGCGGCGCGTCGTCGCGGCCGAAGGCGGCCCAGACCTCTTCCACCGGCGTGTAGCGGCCGTGGAAGTACTCGATCTCCTCGCCGTCGGTCTCGACGCCGAACATCTGCGGCGGGGCGATCAGGTCGGCGTAGTTGAACGTGTCGCCGGTGCGGGCGAGCCAGGGCAGGGCGCCGTCGACGTAGACCAGCGTCGAGTTGCCCGACTCGTACATCTTGAACGAGGTCTGGTCGACGGCGACCGAGGTCTTCGGCGGCAGCAAGAACGGATCCCGCGCCGGCGCCTGCTGGGTCGGCCGGTTGAGCACATAGTGGCCCGTCTCCTCGGCGAGCCAGAGGTAGCCGGCCTCCGGGTTGTACAGCAGGTACTCGATCGACTGGTAGCCCTCGGGGTCCTGGTACAGCATTCGCCCACAGACCTCGTACGGCTTGCCGTAGAAGGTTCCCTGGGCCCCGACCTCGAAGTTGAAGGCCGGCTTGAAGTCGGGCGGGTTGACGCCGAGCACCCTGGCCTCGGCCGAGTTCAGGTCGAGCTGGGCGCCGCAGTACTCGCAGATCAGCGTCTGCACCTCGCGGTCGCCCTCGACCTCGAGGGCGGCGTCGCAGTTGGTGCACTTGATGTGGCTCCCCTCCCGGCCTCCGGCGGTGGAGGGGGGCTTCTCGTCGTCGATCGTGAGCTGCTCGTGGCCGAGGGCCCGGCCGACGAAGCAGGTCGGCATCACCCCTTCGCGATCGAACTCGAGGGTGCCGAACTGCTGGCCGTCGATCGAGGCGATGTCGGCGTAGGTGTAGGTCTCGCCGGGCAGGATCGTGAACGGCAGCTGCCCCTCGCCGCCGACGCAGCGGGCGGTGCCCACCTCGCGTACGGAGAAGATCGTCTCCTCGATCGGCACCTGCAGCCCGATCTGTAGCTGGTCCACCGCCGGAGGCCGGGCGACCTGCACCGCCTGCTCCTGGCTCAGCTCGCGCTGGTCCTCGCTGAGCCAGGCGACGCTGCCGTCATCCAGCTGCAGGTACCACTCGTCCCAGGCGCCGCGGCCGTGGTCGTAGCGGACGTGGCCGACCACCTGGTATCCCCGGCCGTCGAGCATGCCGCTGGCGTGGAGGAACAGCCGGGAGTCGCTCGCGGGCAGGATCGACTGAGCGCCCGTCTTGAGCACCGCCTCCTCGTCCCAGTACACGGTGGTCTTGCAGAAGCTGCAGACCAGCATCGTGATCCCGGGGTTGGCCAGCGTGTGGTCACCACCGCAGTTCGGGCACTTGATTTCTTGGCTCACGGTAACCGAGCCTAGCCTCTCCGGCCCGGCACCGTCAATCCAGCGTCAACCCCGCGCCGCTGACGGGGCGGGTACGAGCTCGAAGGGTTGGGTGCTGACCTTGCTGACCAGCACCTCGACCTTCTTGTCGCTGAGGCGCTCCCGCAGCGCCGCGGCGATCAGCATCGGCGCGTGACGCTCGCTGCCCCAGTGGCCGACATCGAGCAGCGCGATGCCGCGAGCTCGGGCGGCGAGGGCCGAGTGGTGGTCGATGTCGCCGGTGACCATCGCGTCGCAGCCGGCGAAGATCGCTGCGTCGACGAAGCTGCGGCCATCGCCGCAGAGCACCGCCACCTTGCGGACCTTCGCCTCGAGGTCGGCCGCGGCCACCCGGACCTGAGGTAGCTCGAGCTGCTCGGCGACGCGGCGGGCGAAGTCGCGGACGGTCAGCGGCGCCTCGAGGTGGCCGATGCGACCGATGCCCCGCGGGCGCTGGTGCGAGGCCAGCGGGATCAGGCGCGGCTCGAGCTCCTGCTGGCGGTGAAGATCCGCCTCGTCGCCAGCGTCTCCGAGGTGCTCGGTGAGCCGGGCGGCCAGGCGGTGGGCTCGACCCGCGGGTACGATCGCCTCGACCAGGTCGCCCGCCCAGCGGACCGACTCGGCCCCTGCCTTGTGCGCCAGCTGGACCGCTTCCTCGCCGCTTCCCTCGACCCGGAACGAACAGAGCATGGCCTGGTCCGAACCGGTCTGTTTGAGCACCGTGCAGTCGATCAACCCGATCGTGGTCGCGAGCCGGTCATTGATCCCGCCCGTGACCACGTCGAGGGCGGTGTGGGGGACGTAGACCGCGATGTCGGCCTTGAGCAGCGCCTCGAGCAGTCGGCCGCGCTCGAGGTCGGTGCGCAGGTTTTCGAGTGGGCGGTAGATCACCGCGTGGTGGCTGACCACCAGGCCGGCACCCAGCGCGCGCGCTTCCTCGGCCACCGCCAGCGTCAGGTCGAGGGTGCAGAGCACCCGATCGATCTGCTTGTCGGCGGTGCCGACCTGCAGGCCGGTGGGGTCGCGATCGAGGGCGAAGCGGGGCGGGCAGATCTCCCGCAGCTGCTGAAGCACGAGCTGACACGAAACAGCCATCGAACAAGAGCATAGAGGACATCGGCCCCGCACCGCCGAGAATCTTGTTCCTCGACGGACACGCGGGCCGTGTCTGCCCACCCACGCCTACATCCAGGTGGCTGAAACCTATGGCTGCGCTCTCCGGCACGAGTCGTGCAACGTCCACGTCCGTCCCGGATCTCCAACAGACACACCGAGCAGGAGGTATCACGTGAAGCGGTTTCTTTTGGCAGTGGGGGAGCTCTTCAAGCGGGCCAGCTATCTGATCCGCGCCACGGCCTGGGCGGCGCTGCTCGGCATCATCGAGACGGTGACCAGCCAGCGGGGCCGCCGGGTGCTGGCGCTGGCGACCCTCGGCGTTGTGGCGGTCGCCTTCGTCGTCAGCAAGCCGCTCCGGGCGATCGAGCCGAACGAGGTCGGCATCCGGGTCAACCGGCTGAGCGGCGGCGTGAGCCAGCTGCGCCAGGGCTGGGCCTGGGTCTTGCCCGGGCTGCACCAGCTGCGTCGCTACCCGCTGCGCGATCAGGTCTACCGGCCGCGCAAGAGCGCCCGGGCCCAGGGCAAGGCGCCGTTCCAGTCGGTGGAGGGCCTGTCGGTGGGGGTTGACGTGACCGTGCGCTACGCCTTCGACCCCGCGCGGATCAAGGCGGTGGCGCTGGGGCTGCCCGAGGACGTCGGCAAGCGGTTGATCGAGCCGGTGATCGACGGCGTGCTCCACCGGACCTTCGCCCGCCACACGGTGCGCGAGATCTTCTCGGCCAAGCGCGCCGAGATCGAGCGCAAGGTCAGAGAGTCCCTCGGCGAGCTGCTGCGCCAGGACGGGGTGGTGATCCGCACCGTGTTCCTCGGCAACGTCGACCTGCCGGACGAGTACCGCAAGGGGCTCGAGAAGCTGCTCGCCGAGGGGCTGCGGTCCGAGAAGATGCGCTACACGCTGCAGCTGAAGCAGAAGCTGATCAAGCAGAGCGAGCTCGAGGGGCTGGCGGACAAGGTCAAGCGCGAGAAGGCCGCCGAGGCCGCGGGCAGCGAGCAGATCATCGCCGCCCGCGCCCGGGCCGAGGCGATGAGGCACGTGCTGCCGCTGAAGAAGAAACAGATCGAGCAGCGCCGGCTCGAGGGCGAGGCCTCGAGGGTCAGCCGGGTCAAGCTGGCCCAGGCCAACGCCGAGGCGCGCCAGATCGAGGCTGGCGGCGAGGCAGTCTCGCGGCGCAAGCTGGCCGACGCCGAAGCCTATCGCCTCGAGGTCACCGGCAAGGCGCGCAGCGCGCAGCTCGCCCGCGACGGGGTGCTGATCGCCAAGAACCCGCTGCTGATCCAGAAGACCCTCGCCGACAAGCTCTCGGACAAGATCTCGGTGATCGTCGCCGCGCCGTCCAAGGGCTTCTTCGCCAACGGCCTGATCGGGCTCGACCACAAGCAGCGGGGTGGCCGATGATCCTGTCGTTGCTCGGCCTCGCCGCTGCGGTGGTGGTGCAGGACTGGACCGCCCTGCGGGCCGCACCCGACGACAACGCCCCGCGGCAGGCCACCCTCTGGCGTGGAGACTGGGTCGAGGTCCGGGGTCGCCGGCGGGACTTCCTCAAGGTCTACCACCACCGCACCGAGCGCCCGGGTTACCTCCGCGTCCACCGGGCGCGGTGCTACCGGATCGGCCAGGCCGACGCGCCACGCCTGCGGGCGGTGGTCGACTTCCTCCGCGACACCCCGGGCGCCGAGTCCCTCGGCATCGGCTACGTGGCGCTCTACCTGCGGGCCGCGTCGCGGGAGAAGCTCGACCCCGAGATCTTCGATGCCCTCGGCACGATGGCCGAGCGGCTCGCCCGGCGGGCCTCGCGTCCCGCCAACAGCCGCAGCCAGCGGTTCATCGCCGCTCACCTCGACGTGGCGAGGAGCTACGGGGTGCGCTTCGAGCGCTTCGAGGTCGGCGCGACCACCGGCGGCGAACAGACCCGCACCTGCTACGCCGGTGACGCCTTTCGTCGGGTGCTGGCGTCGGCCGCCGTGACGAGCTCGGTCGCTGTCGGCCGTGACGCGGTGGCGCGCGCTGCGCTGGCGCTGACCGACCCGCGCTGCGTGCGTCCCGGCTCGCGCCCCCACGAGGCGCGGGCCCGGCTCCGGACCCAGGTCGCCCTGCTGGCGAAGATCGATCCGACCCGCGCGGCGCCCTACCTCGGCAATCGCCTGCGGTTGCGGGTGGCGCTGCTGTCGGCTCGGCTGGCCTACGCCCTGGCGCGCAAGGGTGATCGCGTCGGCGCCACCCGCGCCGCCAGGCGGGCCCACCGGGCGCTGCTGCGGGTGCAGCGCGGCGAGCTGGCACGCAGCGATCAGGCGGTCGGCCACCGGGCCGCCCTGCAGGTCTCGGCGGTGAGGTGGGCTCGCAGCGAGCCAGCGGGCAGCTCGCTGAAGGGCGGAGGGCCGATCACTCCCTCTTGTTCCGCTCTGCGCTCCGGGGTCGCTGGGGCTCCATGTCGCGCGCCGCGTCGCGGGCCGGGGGGCCCGTGGCTCGAGCTCTCGCCCGGGCGGCCGGGGGAGACCTGCGTGCGCCTGGTCGCCGGCCCCGGCGCCAAGCGGCGCGCCGAGCGTTGCACCTACGGGCTGGTCTGGCCCTCGTCGATCAGGCGCTCGCCGCGCCACCGGCAGCTGACCGTGGCGGTGCAGCAGCTGCCGGGCTGGCTGGTGGTCTGGGTCTTCCGGCGAGCTGGCGGCGGCTGGATCGTCGACACCCTGGCGCCCTCGAGCGACGGCACGCCCGAGCTGGGGTACGTCGAGGTCGCGGGCTGGACGCCGGGCGGCCGCCGCCTGCTGCTGGCGCGCGAGGCGCTGGTGGATGGGCGGCACGAGCGACGCTTCGAGTCGCTGGTGGCCCGCTCGCTCGAGGTCAGGGTCTCGACCGGATCGTTGCGGCGCTTCCGTCGCTTTCGTCGCTGGCACGCCCCGGACTGGAAGCAGGGCACCCTCGCCCTGCGCTGACTCGACTTGTTCTGACCAGACTCCTGCGGTTGCTCGGAGGGCCGCGGCCTGCCAAGATTCCTCCACTACGACACCTAAACCCTTACGACCAGAGGAGGACTCGATGTTCGTCTGCAGGACCTTGCGCACCGCGTTGGCCGGCCTCGCGCTCGTGGCATGGCTCGTCGTCGGTTGCGACAGCGGCAGCACGCCCGGCGTGGGTGACGGCGGCGCTGACAGCTAGCAGCAGGGAGACGCGGCCCTTCCGCCAGACGGCGCCGCGGGAGACCAGGCCGTGACGCCCGACCAGGGGCTGACGCCCGACCAGGGGTTGACGCCCGATGGGCCCGCGCCGGCCGACTCGGCCCCGCCGGTGGACGTCGCGCCGCCGGCCGACTCGGCCCCGCCCCCCGCTGACGGTCCGGTGCCCACGTTTGACCTGCCCCTGCCGCCCTCGGACGCGGCGGTGGCCGACATCGTCGTGATCGACGCCGCCCCGCCGCCGCCCGGCTGCGGCAATGGATCCCGCGAGGGCGACGAGGAGTGCGACGACGGCAACACCCTCAACCTTGACGGCTGCAGCTCGGCCTGTCTCTTCGAGCAGGTCCACCGGATCAACTACCTGCTGCTCGAGGGCGGCACCGACCCGTTCTGCGGCCAGAACGCCTTCGGGGCGGCGATCTCCAACCCGCTCGCCCGCGATCAGATCCAGGCCTCGATCGACGACGGGGTCAAGCAGGGCGAGATGACGATCATGATGCAGTTCCTCGCCCTCGAGGACCTCACCGGCACCAACGACGCGCTGGTCGTGCTCGGCATGCTCGCGGGAGCGCCGGCGACGGGGGCTGGCTACGACGGCTCGGCCGACCTCGACTGGTGGTACGACGTGGCGCCCAGCTCCGTCGACGGCAGCCGCATCCCGGCGGTGCAGATCAACGGCAGCATCGTCAACAGCACCCTCACCGCCGGGCCGGGCACCCTCGACTTCCCGATCGATCTCGGCGGTGGCTCGCCGTCGCCGCTGACCATCTCCCACGTTCGGATCTCGGCCGACATCGGCGCCTCTTCCAAGCCCACCGCCTCGGCGGGCAGCACCACGCCGGGCCACCTGACGAGCGAGAACCTCGACGCGACCCTCGAGAGCTTCGGCACCATGGGCACCCACGCAGCCACCAGCGAGGGCCGGCTGTGCGGCAACGTCTCGGCGGTGTCGCTCAAGGACGTCCCGTTGCCGGACGCGCTCGCCGGGCCGATCGGCTGCCAGGAGGGCTACACGCCGGCGGGCAACTCGTTGCTCGACCTGTTCGTTGGTGGCTGCTCGATCGCGCTCTTCGGGCAGGTGGTCACGGCGACCCAGCCCGACACCCACGACACGAACGTCCCGCCGGTGGGCGCCGGCCCGCCCTACACGCTCTCGCTCGACAGCAGCAAGAAGGTCAGCGGCTGCAAGGACAGCAGCGGTCAGACCGTCGACCTCAACAGCTGCCTGCAGGACGCCGCCTTCTCGATCTTCTTCCGCTTCGCCTCGAGCCGGGTGATCGGCAAGTAGCACCACAGACCGCTCCCGCCCCCACCGCGCAAGAAAGGATCGTGGCTGTTTTTTGGACAGCGGCGATCGCGCCGTCTACGGTGAAATAGGCGTTGTCCTGGCATCTCTGCTCGCGAGGGAGGAGGGCCGCCGGGCGACCGGATCGACGGCGCCGCAGTGCGTTTCCGCCGCGACTCAAACGTCAGCCAGCGGCACCCGCTCGTGTCGAGTGAGGGCGCCGGGGAGGTCTCTGTTTGCGCCTTACGCTCGGGTTGTCGCTG
>JAUVBO010000833.1 GCA_030591195.1 Pseudomonadota bacterium | reverse complement strand
GCTTCATTTCCTCGGCATCGCCGCCGCGGTCTACCTCATCGCGTTGCTGTTGCCAGGCATGCGGATCTGGGGGTTCAAGTCAGCGCTGGTCGTGGCAGCAGTTTATGGACTGGTGAACTGGGGACTCAAGTTCCTCCTGTTCAAGGTCTTCTTCTTCATCGGCTACCCGCTGCTGATCGTGTCGCTCGGCCTGTTCGCCGTGTTGCTGAACACCATCGCGCTGCGGATCACCGACTCCCTGCTCGACGACTTCGAGCTCGCGGGCTGGGGCACGGCGCTGCTCGCCTCGATCGGCATCAGCGTCGCCAGCGTGACCCTCGGCATTCTGCTCTGACGCCCCTGACCGCCCCCGCGCTCGAGCAGTTGATGCGCACGTCCGAGCAGAAGATCGACGTCGCCTAAGCTGATCCGGACCAGCTAGACCTCGAGCTCACAGCTTCAGGTTGCGGCGGATGCGGTCGATGGGGGGCTCGAGGGTGCAGACGAAGTCCTCGCCGGTGACCAGCTCGAAGATCTCGACGTAGCGCGCGGCGGCCTCGACCCGGACCTCGTCGGGCAGCTCCGGCGGCGGGCCGTCGCCGCGATAGCCCTGATCCACCAGGTACCGTCGCAGGTACTCCTTGTCGAGCGCGCGCGGATCCTTGCCCTGCCCCAGCGCCTCCTCGTAGCCCGAGGCGTACCAGTAGCGGCTCGAGTCGGGGGTGTGGATCTCGTCGACGAAGACGATCGTGCCGTCGGCGCGTCGGCCAAGCTCGTACTTGGTGTCGACGAGGATCAGGCCGCGCTCGGCGGCGAGCTTCGAGCCGCAGGCGAACAGCTCGAGACACATCGCCTCGACCTGCTCCCACTGCTCGGCGGTGAATATCCCGCGCTCGATCAGCGCCTGCTTGGTGGTCAGCTCGTCGTGCTCTCCAGCCGGGGCCTTGGTCGTCGGTGTCAGGATCGGCGACGGCAGCGCCTGGTGCTTGGTCATCCCGTCAGGGAGGTGAAAGCCGCAGTACTCCCGGGCGCCCTGGTCGTAGTGGGTCCAGATCGACGTCGAGCTGCTCCCGGTGAGGTAGCCCCGGACGATCATCTCCGCTGAAAAGACCTCGCACTCCTCGACCACGCTCACCGACGGGTCGGGGACCCCGAGCAGGTGATTCGGCACCAGGTCGGCCGTCTGCTCGAACCAGTAGGCAGCGATGCCGTTGAGCACCTGACCCTTGAACGGGATCGTGCCGAGCAGCACGTCCATCGCGCTGATCCGGTCGGTGACGACGATCGTCCGGATCCGCCGTCCCTCGTCGTCGGACTTGACGTAGCTCTCTCGCACCTTGCCCTGCAGCCGCTCCCCGAGCCCGGGGAAGTCGGTCTCAGCCAGGGTCAGCGCCAGGCCTTGCTCGAGGTGACAGCGATCGACCATCGTCTTCTCCGCTCCGGGGTTGTGGGCCCTTGAGGCTACGCGTCCTCGGCGAGGGCGCGGTCCATGATCGTACTGGCGTGGCGCAGGTGGTGCTCGAGGTCAAAGCAAGCGCTCAGCTCCTCGGCCGAGAGCTTCTCGCTGACCACCTCGTCCGCCGCGAGCAGATCCCTGAAGGTGCCCTTGCCTTCGATCGCCGACATCGCGCAGCCCTGGACCCGCTCGTAGGCTCGCTGGCGGGCCATTCCCTTGTGCACCAACGTCAGCAGCACCGCCTCGGAGAAGATCAGTCCGCCGGTCAGCTCGAGGTTCTGCGCCAGCCGATCGCGGTCGACGACCAGGCCGTCGATCAGCGGGGTGACCCGGTGGAGCATGAAGTCGAGCAAGGTCGTCGCGTCGGGGGCGATCACCCGCTCCACCGACGAATGGCTGATGTCTCGCTCGTGCCACAGCGCGATGTTCTCCAGCGCCACGCCAGCGTGGCTGCGCACGAGGCGCGCCAGGCCGCAGAGGTTCTCGCTGAGGATCGGGTTGCGCTTGTGGGGCATCGCGCTCGAGCCCTTCTGACCCGCCCGGAACGGCTCGCTGGCCTCGGCCACCTCGGTCCGCTGCCAGTGGCGGATCTGTAGCGCGATGCGCTCGATGGCCGCCGCCACCAGCGCCATGGCGTTGAACAGCGCGGCGTGTCGGTCCCGCGGCACCACCTGGGTCGCCACCGTCTCGGGGCGTAGGCCGAGCGCCCCGAGCGCCACCCGCTCGACCTCGGGCGAGACGTTGCCGTAGACCCCGACCGCCCCGGCGAGCTTGCCGTAAGCGATCTCGTCCACGGCGGAGGCCAAGCGATGACGGTCGCGCCGCAGCTCGCAGTAGAAGCCAGCGAGGGCGAGGCCGAAGGAGGTTGGCTCGGCGTGGATCCCGTGGGAGCGACCAACCATCCCGACGTCTCGAAGCTCCCGTGCCCGTCGCCCGAGCGCGGCGGTGAGGCGATCGACACCCTCGAGCAGCACCTCACCCGCCCGACGAAGCTGCAGGGCGAAGGCGCTGTCCAGCACGTCCGACGAGGTCAGCCCGAGGTGCAGCCAGCGCGCGGGCGGGCCGGCCTGCTCCTCCACGTAGGTCAAGAAGGCGATCACGTCGTGGCGGGTCTGCTGCTCGATCTCGAGGATTCGCGCCGCATCGAGCGTCACCGCCCCGGCCACCTGCTCGGCGGTTCCCGCCGGCACGGTGCCGAGTTGCTCCATCGCGCGACAGACCGCCAGCTCGACCTCGAACCAGGTCTCGTAGCGCACCTGATCGGACCAGAGCCGGCTCATCTCCGGCCGCGAATAGCGCTCGATCATCAGAGCTCCCAGTCGTCGGTAGTATCGCTGCAGCAGCGATACCCGACGGCGCTGCTGCCGCCCTGAGCACGGCAGCTCGCGCCCGCGCCCGTGGCGCGGTAGTCGCCGCCCATCGCCTTGCCCCCGTCGACCCACTCGGCGACGTTGCCGCTCATGTCGTAGACCCCCCGCCTCGAGCGACACGTCCGGCTCCCACCGGCGGGCTTCAGCGCGGTGCCCCCGGTGTTGCAGCGGTCAGCGATGAAGGAGCCACCGTAGGGAAAGCGTCCGCCGCAGGCACGAGCCCACTCTGCCACCGAGCAGAGCCGCAT
>JAUVBO010000482.1 GCA_030591195.1 Pseudomonadota bacterium | reverse complement strand
GATGTCGTTGGGGCCGCTGCCCCAGATGTCGTTGAGCAGCGGGGAGGCGAGGGTCTGCCAGCTCCACTGCTGGCCGTCGTGGTGAAAGAGCCCGCCGCTGGCGACCCAGACGTCGTTGGCCGCGCTGCCCCAGATGCCGGTCAGGATCCGCTTCTGGTCGGTGGAGCGCTCCTTCCAGGCGCTGCCGTCGAAGTGCCAGGCGACGCCGTCGCTGCCCACGGCCCAGACGTCGTTGGCCGCGCTGCCCCAGAGATCGACGAGCCACTCGATCTCGGCGGGCTTGCTGGTCCAGGCGCTCCAGCGCTCGCCGTCGTAGCGGGTCATCACGCTCTGCTTGCCTACCGCCCAGACGTCCGCCGGACCGCTGCCCCAGACGCTCTTGAGCAGGCCGCTGACGCTCGAGCCCATCGGCGACCAGCGGGTGCCGTCAAAGCGAAGGATCGTGCCCTCGGCGCCCACGGCCCAGACGTCGCCGGCCGAGCTGCCCCAGACCGCTTGCAGGCTCGCGGTGGTTCCGCTCTCGACCACCTGCCACTGGCCGCTGGTCGACGAGCCCCCGTCGAGGAGGGTCGAGCCTCCATCGAGGCGGGGCACGGGGAACATCCCGTCGACCGTGATCCGGGAATCTCCGGCGCAAGCGGCCAGAAAGCAGAGGCCCCCCAGCGCTGCGCTTGCCACCTTGCTGCGCATGATGATCAAATGATCGCATAATCTTCGACTTGTACAAGCGGCGCTGATCGATCACCGGATCGCGAATTGCGGTGCAAACAGCTGTGCGCACTGGTGGGAAGACCCCCCACAGTGGTGGCAACACTCCCAGACACCCCGTCGAGCGCCGGGGCCGCTGAGCCTGCGTTTTCAAGTACATTTGGCCTGGCACGCGATGTGCTCATCAAAGTGGGCATGGCCAACAAGCGGCGAAACAAGAACTACAAGGCGATAATCGCCAGCCTGCTCGGGCTCGGCGTCGCGATCAGCGGCTGCGCGATGGGCGACATGGGTGGAGACGACGACGGGACGGGTCCGTCGATCCTCGCGCTCTCCGGCGAGCAGGTGCGGGTGGGCGACTCGCTCGAGATCTTCGGCGGCAACTTCATCAACGCCGACGACGGCCACACCGAGCTGCGCTTCAAGGGCACCTTCACCGGCAAGTCGGGGGCGGCGATCCAGGTCGACCAGCGGGTCCGTCCCCACTGGGTCGACGGCAACCGGCTGGTCTGGTCCCAGATGGGGCCGTTTTCCAACCCGTTCTCCGATGGTGAGCAGATCGGCAGCTTCGAGGGCGACGTGTTCGCGATCAACGTCGATGCCGACGGGCGGGAGCGCACGTCGGCCCCCTACCGGGCGCGGATGGACTTCGGCGAGAGCATCGTGATCCGCGTGCTGCGCCCGCTGCGCGCCAGCTGCAGCGCGCCGGTCAAGCGCCTGCTCGGCGGCTTCCCCTACGAGATCGAGGTCGAGGCGGTCGGCTTCAGCCCGGTCAACTTCACCTACGTCGTGGCCGGTGAGTCGAGGCAGGACCGCCCCCGGGACTTCCGCCGTCCCGCCAGCGGTCACGTCGATACCTTCGGCGCCGATGGCGAGCTGGTCTTCGAGCCGGTTCCTGACGGCTACCAGTTCCACCTCGTCTCGCTGACCGTCTCGGCCCTCGGCACCGATGGCCAGGAGCGGTCGACCTCGCTGGTCTTCGCCGTGCACCGGCCGATCGAGTACATGGACTCGGGCAAGTTCAAGGTGGCCGAGATCCTGCCGGCCAAGCCGATCTCGGGCTGCATGTCGGGCAGCATCACCGGCCGCCAGGTGACCCTGACCGAGACCAAGAGCGAGACCCGCGAGCGGTCCTTTGGCGTCGAGTGGAACGAGGAGTGGTCCGAGGGCTCGGCGGGGACCCAGAGCTGGTCGAAGGCCGCGACCACCGGGATCAACCTCACCCGCAACGGATCGACCACCGAGACCTCGACCATCGGCTGGCACCACGAGTTCGAAAAGGAGGTCGGTGGCAACGCCAGCGTCGGGATCCAGAAGGTCTTCGAGATCGGGGTCAGGGGCGATGTCAGCTGGACCGACGGCACCAGCGGCAGCAGCGGCACCGCGATCATGAACGGCTGGGCGGTGGGGCGGGACTACTCGACCACCGACACCGAGAGCTGGGCCTTCACCAAGACCCGCGGCTACGCGCTGAGCAAGGGCGGCTCGGACTTCTGGACCGTCTCCTCCACCGACTCCGAGTCGCTGGCCTTCTCCGGTGACGTGCTGCCGGGAATGTACGGCGTGATCTACAGGCAGGCCCAGCGCATCGCCCTGCCCGGGGTGCTGCTCGCCTACGACCTCTGCGGCAACCCGCACGTGATCGGCCGGACCCACTTCATCGACTACAACTGGTCGATCGACCTGGCCGTGGGCCACTCCTGCGCGCCCTTGCCGGCATCCGATCTTCCCCAGCCCAAGTGCCTGATCACCCCGTGCGTGGGAGAGTGACGATTACGGCGCGGTTGCTCACCTCCCTGGCGCTCCTGACGCTGTCGGCCTGCCAGGCCGATGCGCCGCGGGACAAGCCCGAGCAGACCGGGCTCACGCCCGACTCTGGCACCGGCCCGGCCGAGGTCGCGGCGCCGCGGCTGATCGGCATCCCCGCCGCCACGCCCCTGGCCACGGTGGCGATCCGTGGCACCACCGAGGGCTCGAGCCTGGTGATCAAGGGCGGGGCGAACGGGACCCATGTGCTGACGCCGCTGCCCTCGGGCGACTTCTGCGCCGACGTGCCGCTGGGCGACGGGGGCGCGGCGACGATCGAGGTCACCAGCCTCGCCGACGGCAAGGTCTCGGCGCCCGCCAGGGTCACCGTGACCCGCGATCCCACCGCGGCCGAGCCCGCCGACCCCTACTGCACCGCGCCCCTCTGCGTCGGCGGGTCGTGCCCGGAGCAGGAGACCGACTGCAACGACGACCAGGACAACGACTTCGACGGCTGGACCGATCAGTGCGACATCGACTGCAGCGGCTGCATCGACGACGCCTACGAGCCGAACGACTACCCGGCGAGCGTGCCGACGCTGGAAGAGGGCTCCTACATCGGGTTGCGGATCTGCCCCTGCCACGACGACTGGTACGCGCTCTACCTCGAAGAGGACGAGCGGCTGCGGCTCACGGCCTTCCGCGACGAGGGCCGCGTCTCGACCAAGCTCTTCCGCGCCGAGGACGCCGAGGACGGGGGCTACAAGTCGAAGTTGCCGGTGAGCACGGGACTGCTCAGCGGCGACACGGTCAAGATCACCTGGACCGCGACGGAGACCGGCTGGTACTACCTCTACGCCTACTCCCTCGACGCCGAGCAGGCGGCCTCGTACCGCCTGTCGGTCTACGTCTACTGACGCGCGGTGATTCCCCTCAACCCCTGGTGTGGGGCGCCTGCCACTCGGGCTCGAGCTCGATGCCGAGGCCGTCGGCGATCCGGTTGTAGTAGGCGAACAGCGCGATCACCTGGGTCAGGTCGTGGATCGCCGGGTCGTCGCACCCCTGGGCGCGCAGCCGCTCGATGTCGTCGCGGGTCACCGTCTGGGGCTCGCGGCTGAGCTTGACCGCGTGCTCGCAGAGCGGGCGTGCTCGGCTCGAGATGCGCTCGATGGGGGCGGCGCGCCAGTCGGCGATCACCGCGGCTACCAGCTCGTCATCATCGACCTCGACACGGAGGTCTTCGGCGTGCGCCCGCAGTCAGTAGTGGCACGCGTTCTCCTGGGAGACCACGCTGGCCACCAGCTCCCGCTCGGCGCGTGAGAGCGCCGACTCGCCGTACATCACCGCGCTGTACAGCGCCGTGCTCTGGCGCAGGACGTGGGGGCGCAGGCTCTGGGCCTGGACCACGTTGAAGATCTTGCCGGCGCGCTTCTTCGCCGCCCGGTACTCGCGGGCGAGCGCTCCCTCGGCTCGCTGCTCGTCGATGGTGTCGATGAATGCCATGGGCTGGAGTCTATCCCGAGGCTCGCGTTGACGGCCAGGGCTCTGGGTCTGGTCAGCGCGAGGCGGTCGCAGAGTCGGTAGCGGCCGTCGGATGGCCCTCCTCGGCTCTGCCGCGAGCGGCTCGCCAACGCCAAATGTCGCGATACCGGAGGATCCGCGAGGAGCTGTTTGACCCGCGCTCGTCCGCCTGAGCTTGAGCTTCCCAGCACGCGCCTGATCCCCCGTCGGCGGGCCATGCGCTGCGGGTCGGCGCGCCAGTACGCCCAAGGCATCAGCCGAGTCGATGTCCGGCGGCGCCAGAATTCGGGACCATTCTGGGGAGTGACCTGGTTCACGGCCGACTTTCGACCCGAATCCG
>JAUVBO010000724.1 GCA_030591195.1 Pseudomonadota bacterium | reverse complement strand
ATGCCGACGACCTCGCTGCAGAACGAGATCATCGTCGCCGTCTCGCGGACGGTCTCGCCGTGGGCGATCTGGGAGGTGCTCTCGTCGAGCTCCTCGGTCATCAGCCCGAGCAGGTTGCAGCCCGAGCGGAACGAGTAGCGGGTGCGGGTCGACTTGTCGCGGAAGATCGACAGGCCGAGGCCGGTGTCGAAGACCCGGGTCGAGATGCCCTCGCTGTAGAGCTGCTGGAGGATCTCGGCGCCGAGCAGCACGTTGCGCAGCGCCGGGTCGCTCTGCTTCCAGGTCAGCAGGAAGTCGCCGTTGTAGAGCTCGTTGGCGATCGACGACATCTGGTCGATCCGGCTGCGGATCAGGTCGCGGGACATGCGCATCTCTCCTTTGATCACTGCTCGGGCGTCGCCAGGTACAGCCGGGGGAACGCCGCGTAGAACTGGGCCGCCTTGGTCAGGTCGGTCACCGGGCACTGGTCCTCGGTGCTGTGGGCGTAGATCTCGTTGGCCGGCCCGAAGCCGACGGTCGGGATCCCGAACTGCCCGCAGGTGGTCACCCCGTTGGTCGAGAAGTCCCAGCGATGCAGCCGTGGCTCCTCGCCGGCGAGGATCCCGCCGGCGGTGGACATCGCGGCGCGGATCGCCCGGTCCTCGGGCTCCATGACCCAGGTCGGGTAGTACTTCTGCGTCGGGTAGGTCAGCCCGGTGTAGGCCTGGCGGGCGTAGTCGAGCACGGTGACGGTGGCGCCGGCGCGCTTGACGCTCTCGAGCGCCTCGAGCTCGGCCACCGAGCTGTCGAGGGTCTCGCCCCGGGTCAGCCGGCGGTCGACGTGGATCGTGCAGCTGTCGGCCACCGCGCAGAGCGACGGTGAGGTCGAGCGCACGTCCGAGATGGTGCAGCTACCCTTGCCGAGCAGCGGGTCGGCGCTGTCGGCCAGCCGCTCGTTGAGTCGCTCGATGTCGGCGATGATCGGCGCCATCTTGTAGACCGCGTTGACGCCCCGCTCGGGGTGGGCGCCGTGGGACGACTTGCCCTGGGTCCGCACCTCGAGCTCCATCCGTCCCCGCTGGCCGCGGTAGACGCCGAGGTTGGTCGGCTCGGTGATCACCACCACCTCGGGGCGGGGGATGACGTTCTCCTTGATGATGTACTGCCAACAGAGCCCGTCGCAGTCCTCCTCCATCACCGTGCCGGTGATCCACAGCTGGTAGCGGTCGTCGCGCAGACCGAGGTCGGCGATCAGCTTCGCCGCGTAGACCATCGACGCCATCCCGCCGCTCTGGTCCGAGGCGCCTCGACCGTAGATCACGCCGCCGTCCACCGCGCCGGCGTAGGGGTCGCGGCTCCAGGCGCCGGGGTCGCCGACGCCCACTGTGTCGATGTGGGCATCCATCGCGATCACCGTCGGGCCGCTGCCCACCCGACCGAGGATGTTGCCCAGGCCATCGACCTTGATCTCGTCGAAGACCCCGACCTTCTCCATCTCGGCGCGGATACGCTCGATGACCGGCTGCTCCTCGGTGCTCTCGGAAGGGATGGCGATCATCTCGCGCAGGAAGGCGACCATCGCGTCGGTGTAGCCAGCCGCCCGCTCGGCGAGGGCGGCGAAGTCGATCTCGGACATGGCAATGACCTCTACGTTCGGCAGGAGCACCACGACTCTCCTCCTACACGGGCCAAGCCCTTGATGTCAAGGAGATTGCAGGAGTTTTCGGTGTGGGTCGCCGCGCCGTGCTACATTCGCGGAGAGGAGATAAGGGAAGGACGATGACCATCATCTGGACGTTTCGCCTGGCGCTGCCGGTGGCGTTGCTGGCGGCTGGTTGTGCGACCGCCACGCCGCCGGGTACCAAGACCGATCCGCTGCTGCGCGCCCTGCAGAAGAGCGTCGACGAGCTGCAGGCCGAGGTGGCCGCGGCCGCCGGGCAGATCCGCCGCCTGCGCGAGCAGCAAAAGAGCCTCGCCGCCGACCTGATCAGCGAGCAGCGGACCTACCTCTCGAAGCTGACCCTGCAGCTGGCGGCCCTCGCCGGCAAGTCGCCGAGCGGATCAGCCACGGTGAGCTCGACCGGGAGCGGCTTCAGCGCGGCGAGGTGGATCAAGCGGGTCGGTGAGCGGCGCTATCGGATCGACCGCCAGGGACTAAACAAGGTTCTCGGCGACAGCCAGCTCCTCGCGCGGTCAGCGCGGATCGTGCCCGCGATCCGCGGCGGGCGCCCCAGCGGGTTCAAGCTCTACGCGGTCCGGCCGGGCAGCATCTATCAGCTGATGGGCCTGCGTAACGGAGACACCGTCGAGCAGGTCGATGGCCAGGCGATCACCACGCCGGACAAGGCCCTCGAGTTCTACACCAGGCTGCGGAACGCCAAGCAGTTCTCGCTCACCGTGCGGCGTCGCGGCGTCCAGCTCCGCTTCCGCTACCAGATCGTGCCCTGAGGTGACCGGAATCCGGTGGCCAAGGGCGTGTGGCCCGCCGCCGACAGAAGGTTGCGTTGGAGAGTCCCTGCCCCGCATTCGTTTGGCGGAACGGGTCCCTCGAGGTGACGGTGAGCTCGGCACGGGATATGCTGACCGCTAGGCGGGACATCGGCACTGAATGGATCTCCGAATGCAAGATCGAGCCTCGAGACGATGCCGGCTGCCCGCCGTCATCTTGGCTGTCTGCCTCTTCACGTCCGCGGCACGCGCGCAGCAATACCCATCCCTGGTTCGCTGTGACCGACTGTTGCTCGCGCCAGCCGCGCCGAGCTATCGCCCGGGTGAGACGATCACGGTCAGGGCCACCGGCTCGGCAGCTGGCGCGCCGATCACGGCAGTCGACGCCTACTACGCCCGTGCCGACGCCGATCTGACCCAGACGACCAGCTGGACGAAGATCCAGGGGACCACCAGCAGCGGGGTCCTTGCCGGCAGCTATGCGGCGCCCGCGGCGCCCGGGGTCTACCTGGTGGTGGCCAATGTCATCGCGACCAGCGGCGAGGTCTGCAGTGGCAACCCGGGGTATGCCTGCTGCGCGGGTGGCATCACCATCGGCAACGGCATCGATCTCGGCGACGAAAAACCGTGCGTCGGCTGTCAGCGCTACTTCGTCGTTGGCCCGCCATCGACCGTTCCGGTCCAGTGCAGCGGGATCAGCATCAGCCCCAAAAAGGACGTCTACGGTGCCGGCGAGTCGATCCAGATCGTGGTCGACGGCGCCGCGAGCGACGGAGACGTGGCTGGTATCGAGGTCTTCGTCGGTAAGGCTGACAACAACCTCCAGGCGAGCGACGCCTGGCATCAGCTGACCGGAGTCTTCGATCCGGTCCTGGACCGCTGGACCGGCACCAGCGACACCAGCGCCGACCTGCTGCTCACGCTCGATCCTCAGACCGGGGGGTTCGCCATGGGCGGGGGTGAGTT
>JAUVBO010000648.1 GCA_030591195.1 Pseudomonadota bacterium | reverse complement strand
CGCCAGCAGGTCGACCCTGACCTCGGCCTCGTAGCCCACCGAGCGGGTGACGATGTGGCGGAACTCGCTCTGCTCGCCCTCCTCGCGGCTCATGAAGCCCGCGCGCACCTGCTCCTCGATCCAGGTGTGGTCGACCGTGAGCTGGACCAGCCGGTCGTCGCGAAAGAGGTAGGCCCGGCTGTCACCGACGTGGACGGTGTAGGCCCGGTCGCCGTGGAGCAGCAGCCCGGTGAGGGTCGTGCCCATCCCGCTCAGCGCCGGCTCCTCGGTGGCCGTCTGGTGGATCACCCGGCCCGCCGCCTTGGCCGCGGTCTCGAGCGCCCGACCAGGAGGATCCTCGCAGCTCGGTCCGCGCTGCCGATCGGGGCTGAGCGCGCCGTCCTCGAGCTGCGCGCGCATCTCCCGCTCGAGGAGCTTTACCGCGAGCTGGCTCGCGCGATCGCCGCCCGTGTGGCCGCCCATCCCGTCAGCCACAGCGAAGAGGCCGATCTCCTCCGCCATCAGCACGGAGTCCTCGTTGTGATCACGCTTCCTGCCGGTATCGGTCAGGCCCCAGGCCAGCCAGAGCATCGCGCGCCTCAGCTCTCGCCAGCCGTGTCTTCGTCGACCGAGACCGACTTGTCGCTGTGCTCCTGGCCGTCGAAGCGGAGGATCTTGCCCTTGTCCTCGAACGCCGTCTGCAGGTTCACCGGCCGGCGCCAGACCCGGTAGAGGTTGGCCAGCGTGTCTTGAGCCCAGTCGAGCTTGAGGTCAAACCCTTCGTGGCGGTGCTTGATCAGCAGCTCGCCGCGGTTCTCGAAGTTGCCATCCTCGACGGCGATGAACGGGTTGCCGAAGTTGGTCAGCATCTGCAGCAGCTGCCCCTTGATCTGCTCGTACTGGCGGCTCTGGAGCTCCCAGTGCTGGCTCCGCTCGCTCCAGCCGAAGGTGTAGAACAGCTGCTCGCGACAGAAGTCCTCGGTAAAGAACTCGTCGATAAAGGCGACGTCGTTGTAGATCTGCCGCACCTGGAAGAGCTTCTCGATGCCGAGCCCGAGCTTGCGGTCCCAGCTACGCTTGGCCGCCAGGTCGTCACAGTCCGCCCACTCCTTGCCGAACCGCCCGGTGTCCCAGCGCCACTCGATGTGGTGCAGCAGCTCGTAGCCGATCTTGTATGGGTTGAGGCTCGCGCCGCCACCGAGCACCATCGAGGCCTGGTCGGCGTAGTCGATCACCTCCGAGGCGTCGAGGACCTTGCGGGTCATGATCTTCGAGTGCCAGTAGGTCGCCCAGCCCTCGTTCATGATCTTGGTCATCCCCTGGGGAGCGTAGTAGTACGCCTCCTCGCGGATGATCTCGATCACGTCGCGCTGCCAGTCCTCGAGCGGGGCGTGCTCGAGGAGGAACTTCATCACGTCCCGCTCGGGGCGGGCGGGGATCTTCGGCGGCTTCTCGAACGGCTGCTCGCCGTCCTCGCCCGTGTCGGCCTCGTCCGCCTGCTCCGCGGACTTCGGCTCGGGCGGGTTGATGTAGCTCTCCATGTACGTCGTCGGCGCCCTGAGCTTGAAGCCGCCGCGCTGCCCTCGCTCGCCGTCGCCGCCCTGGTCCTCGCCATCCTTGCGCTCCGGCTCGGGCGCCGGGTCACGCCGGATGAACTGGGACATCGGGTCGATCAGGTTATCGATCGAGAGGCAGACGTCGATGAAGGCCTCGACCCGCTCGACGCCGAACCGTTCGAGGTGACGACGAATCCGCGTGGCGTGGTTCGCCATCTCGTCGATCATCTTCCGGTTGGTCTTCGAGAAGTAGTAGTTGTTCTTGAAGAAGTCGTTGTGGGCGCAGACGTGAGCGATGACCAGCTTCTGCTCGACCAGGCTGTTGCCCTCCAGCAGGTAGGCGTAGCAGGGGTCGTTGTTGATCACCATCTCGTAGATCTTCGACAGGCCGTAGGCGTAGCTCTTGGAGAGCTTCTCGTACTCCATGCCGAAGCGCCAATGGGGGTAGCGCGTCGGGAACCCGCCATAGGCCGCGACCTCGTTCATCGTCTTGTAGTCGAGCATCTCGAAGACTTGCTTGAAGAAGTCGAGACCGTAGTCGCGCGCGTGCTGCTCGATTCGATGCTGGAACTCGTAGAGGTGAGCCGGAATTGGCATCGCTACTTGCCCTTGCCGAGGAAGGTCTGGATCGAATCGACGATCGCGTCGCGCCCGCTGATCTCGGAGGTCACTACCTCGCCTTCCTCCTCGTCGCCAAAGTGCTCGCGCAGATCCTTGATGAACTGACCGCTGCCGTAGGGGCTCTCCACCTGGCCATAGCAGAAGACGTTCGACGCCGGCACCACCTGCTCCTTGAGCAGCTTGATGCAGAGGCCGGTGTCGTCCACCGACCAGTTGTCACCATCGGAGAAGTGGAACGGGTAGATGTTCCACTCGGCCGGCGGGTACTCGTCCTCGATCAGCTTCGCGCAGAGCTTGTAGACGCTCGAGATCATCGTCCCGCCGCTCTCGCGGGTGCGGAAGAAGGTCTCGCGATCGACCTCCTTGGCGGTGGCGTCGTGGATCAGGTAGCGCGAGACGATCCCGTCGTACTGCGAGCGCAGCCAGGTATCGATCCAGAACGACTCGATGCGGACGATCTCCTTCTGTTCGTCACCCATCGACCCCGAGACGTCCATCATGTAGATGATCACCGCGTTGGTCTCGGGCAGCGGCTCGGTCTTCCACGAACGGTAGCGCAGGTCGTCGCGCACCGGCACCACCACCGGCCGGTCGGGGTTGTAGTCGCCCGACGCGATCTGGCGCTTGAGCGCCCGCTTGAAGCTGCGCTTGAAGTGGCGCAGGGCCTCCGGGCCGGTGCGGCGGATCGAGGTGTAGCGATCCTTCTTCGAGGTGATCGCCTCGTTGCCCTTCGGCTCGATATTCGGCAGCTCGAGCTCCTCGCCGAGGATCTTGGCCAGCTCCTCGAAGGTCACCTCGACCTCGAGCACGTGCTCGCCGGCCTGGTCGCCGGCCTTGCCCTGCCCCGACTCGTCATCGCCCTTGCCGACGGGATCGCCCTCTTCCCCCTCGCCCTGTCCGACCCCGCCCTGCTGCTTCGGGCCGAAGCGGAACCGCGGAATGTCGATCTGGGGCAGCGGGATCGAGACCTTGTCCTTGCCCTGGCGACCGAGCAGATCTCCCTGGCTGATGTACTTACGCAGGTTTTGCTTGATCTTGCCGCGGACGATCTTGCGGAAGCGGCTGTGGTCCTGGTCGATTTTCTGGGTCATCGCATCGGCGTTGTCTTGGTGCTGCTGCCAACTGGTGTCAGCCCTCTTGGCGCGCGTCGCCACGGGCAAAGATCGAGGCGACGAAGCTCAGCACGTCAGTGGCGCAGATCTCGCAGTAGCCGTAGTTGCGGATCAGCCGGTTCTTGACCACGTCGATCTTCTCCTGGGCGTCCTTGTCGACCACCGACGAGACGAGCGAGGTGAGCTTGATCGAGTCCTTCTGGTCCTCGAACAGCTTCAGCTCGAGCGCCTTGTGCAGCCGCTCGTTGGTGCGGTAGTCGAAGGTCTTGCCGTCGAGGGCCAGGGCACCGATGTAGTTCATGATCTCGCGGCGGAAGTCGTCCTTGCGGCTGTCGGGGATGTCGATCTTCTCCTCGATCGACCGCATCAACCGCTCGTCCGGCTCCTCG
>JAUVBO010000273.1 GCA_030591195.1 Pseudomonadota bacterium | reverse complement strand
CAAGCGGTCCCTTCCCGGGCGAGCGAGGTGTCCGATGATGTTGCGGGCCAGCCGCAGGTTGCCGCGGTGCCGGAGCATGTTGTTGATCAGCACGCTCGGGTCCGCGAGGGCGACGAAGCGCCCCCGGCCCACCTCGCCGGCGACGAGCAACTGTTGGCGCCCCTGGTCGAAGCCGAGCAGCGTCGGCAGGCGCGAGAGAAAGTAGGCCGGGTGGTTGGTTACCACGCCGTCTACGCCGCTGACCAGAGGGTGGGACGGGCCAGCGGGCAGCGCGACCGGCAGGTTGGGGTTGCGGTGGAGCAACCGTTGGGCGCGGACGCGGGCTCCGTCATAGCGTCGGATGCCCAGGGCATCGAGCAACGAACGTCCGGCGCCGTGGTCGTCGGCGATCAGCAGCCGCCCCCCCTGCTCGAGGAACCGGATCACCTGGCGAGGTGGTGGTGCCGAGCGGGGGTAGACCCAGAGCAGCACGACATCGGGGGCATCCTCCAGCTCGCTCCAGTCGAGCTGCTCGACGAGCTCGACTGACAGTTGCATGCCCCGGGCGAGCGCCACCAGGTTGCTCAGCCCGTTCCAGCCGTCGTTGTCCGGCAGGTAGTCGGTCTCGCTCGCTCCAGCCGGTGAAGCCACAGAGGTGGCGAGCGCGAGTCCAAGAACCAGCGCGCCTCGCCGCCTCACATCTCCTCCCGGAGGCGGGCCTCGGCCATCTCGAGCGCGCTCCTCGCCGCGGCGAGGTTGCTGTCGTGCGCGAGCAGCATCACGACGTAGTACTCGTCGGTGACCCGGCGGATGATCGTTCGCTCCCCGTCAAACTCGAGCAGCAGCTCCTCGATCTGTCCGCTGCCAGCCTTCGTCCAGGCGATACGCGCCAGGTGATAGACGATCCCCCAGTGGGCACCGAACAGCTTCAGGTTGGTGTCGCCGATCGACGACGAAAATCCGTCGACGGTCTCGCCCTCCGAGTCGGCGAAGGTGGCACCTCGGGCGCCGGGGACCGCCGCGATCGCGGCCTTGAGGATGTCGGCAAAGACAGTCACCCAGAAGACCTCACGGCGCCGCCTGTTGCACCGCGTCGAGGAAGTACTGGACGTTGTGCGACCGCTCAAGCTTGGTGACGAGCTCCTCGAAGACGATCTTTCGTGCCTCGTCGAAGATCCGCGGGCGGATCTCGGCGTCGACGGCGGACACCGGGACGTTCTTGGCGGGAATCTTTCGCTCAAGCCAGACGACGTAGAAGGCATAGACGGTCTCGACCACGTCGCTGAGCTGTCCCGCCTCGAGGGCGAAGGCGGCCTTGCTCAGCGGCGTCCGCGTGCCTGGCAGCCAGGTGGTCTGGATCTTCTCGAAGTTGACTCGCACGCCGGGAGGCAGGGGCCCCTCGCGCAGCTCGCGAGCCACCGCCGCCATCTCGTCATAGCTCTTCACGCGGCGCGCTCGGGCCCGGGCCAGGGCCCGCGTCGCGAGGTGTCGCGCCTGGCGCCTTGCCTGAGGTGTGCGGTCCGCCTTGCGCGTCGGGAGCGCGACCATGATATTGCCGATCCGGACCATCTCAGGGTGCTTGTAGTGCGCCTCGTTGACCTTGTAGGCCCGCCTCACCAGCCGGTCGGGGATGCTCGCCTCGGTGAACCGGTCACCGAAGACCCGGCGGATGAAGAGGTTGGCGCTGGCCCGCTTCTGCATTCGCGCGACCTCAGGACGCTGGCCGAGGCCGCGGCGTCTCGCCTCCTGTGCGAGCAACTCGAAGTGGACCAATCGGTTCAGGGCTTGCCGCGGAGCGCCGCCCTCATCGGCGAGCTGATGGCGCAGGTCGTCGACGGTGATCGGCGCGCCGTTGACGCGCGCGAGCACGGTGGTGGTCGCGTGCACCCGATCGAGGCGCTCGGCCACGGGCTTTGGCTCGCCGCCGCAGCCCACCAGGAGCCCCACCGCGAGCGCAGCGGCGGCCAGAGCACCGCCGCTGCCTCGATTTGCCGCTGCGTTCAACTCATGCCCTCGATTCCCCGCAGATCGTCTCACTGGCGATCGATCATCGCCAGGCGCGCCAGCTCGGCTCCGACGCGGATCACGGCGAATCCGATCAGCATCAGCATCATCGCGGCGACGTAGTCGCGCCTCGAGAGGAAGCGAATGCACTCGACGAAGAACACCATGCTGCCGCCAAAGAGCAACACGGAGAGGATTTCGTAGAAGTACTTGCGCATGGTGAGCCACAGGCGCGTCCGCCAGAGTATAGCCGAGCGCTAGCGGGCGAGGTAGAGGGCCACCATCATTCCAAGGGCCAGGGCGACCCAGAGGTAGAACTGGGGGCGCGGGCCCGGCCTTCGCAGGTCGTGGCGCAGGATCACCAGGTCAGCCCGCGCGTCGCGGTCACCACGAATGTGGGTCCGCAGGGTGCGGTAGAAATAGCGATGAAACAGCAGCAGCCACAGGCCCATGGCCAGCGCGCCGAACAGTACCGCGGCGGCGGTGGCCCGCTCGGGGTAGTGCTTGCGAAAGGCCTCCTGGACCGCGGGGTCCAGGTATAGGGTCGCTATCAGGGCCACCGGAAAGGCCGCCGTCAGCACGGCCATCGCCAGATAGATCCGCCGGCGCTGGCGCACCGTGCCCGATGGCTGGGCTGGGTGCAGCTGCTTGCGGTCTGCCGCCGGCGCCGGGGTCGCGAGCGACTGCAACAACAGCGCGGCACCCAGGGTGTAGACGAGGAAGCTGGCCGAGACCAACAGGAAACTCCACCGGGAATAGACGTTGACGCCCACGAGCCGGGGAGCGGCGACGATCGGAGCGAGCAGGGAGACCGGATAGGCGCCGAGCAACAGCGCGCGGTTGCGCAGCAGCGACCCACCCGCCAGCAGCACCAGCGGGACGGCGGTCAGCAGCCAGATGCTCGCCGCCAGGGCCTTGGGCTGGTGCAGCGCGGGAATCAGATCAAAGGTCGCCCAGAGATTCAGCCCGAGCACGAGGATCGCCAGATCCCAGATGCCCCACTTCTCTTGCGCGCGCTCGGACTCCATCGAGCCCCAGATAGTACTCACAACCTCCCGTGATGTGCGAGTATCCCCTTCGCCCGCAGTGCAGGAGTTCTGGATGAGTTACCCACGCGAGACCGGTGAGCGCCACACGGTGGTCGCCATCGATGGCCCGGCAGGGTCGGGCAAGTCGACGGTGGCCAGGCTGGTCGCCGACCGGTTCGGCTTCCCGTTGCTCGACACCGGCGCGCTCTATCGCACGGTGGCGCTGCAGGCCCGTCGGCAAGGGGTCTCCTGGGACGACGAGGAGAGGCTCGCGGCGTTGACCAGCCTGCTCGACGTCCACTTCGAGCGTCGCGGTGCAGAAAACCGCGTGCTGCTCGCAGGCGAGGATGTATCGGCGGCGATCCGCACACCGGAGGTATCGGAGGGGGCGTCGGCCGTGAGCCGTCACCCCGCCGTGCGCGACGCCCTGCTCGACATCCAGCGATCCTTCGCCCGCCGAGGATCGGTGGTCGCCGAGGGGCGTGACGTGACGACGGTGGTCTTCCCGTCGGCGACGGTGAAGGTCTACCTCGACGCTTCCGCCGAGGAGCGCGCCCGCCGACGACAGCAGCAGTTGGTGGCCGCGGGCCATGGGGTCAGCTACCAGGAGGTGCTCGAGGCCGCCCGACAGCGGGATCGCGCCGACAGCGAACGGGCGGTGGCCCCGCTCAAGGTCGCCGCCGACGCCGTCCGGCTCGACACCACGACGCTCGATGTCGACCAGGTCGTCGGGCGAATCGTTGCCCTGGTCGACGAGAGACGGGGCGACTTGCGTAACCACCGTCCCCGCGGCTAGATTCTGCGAAGGTCAATCAGATGGACACGGATTCACTATTTCGCAAGTTTGGGCGCTTCTTCCCGGCCGGCACGGTGCTCTTCGAGCAGGGACAGGGCGGCTCGGAGATGTACGTCGTCTGCTCGGGACGCGTCGAGATCGTGCGCCAGGTTCGCGGACGGGAGACCGTGCTCGCGGTCCTGCCACCGGGCGAGTTTTTCGGCGAGATGGCGATCATCAACAACCAGCCCCGCTCGGCCACCGCCCGGACGCCCGAGGATTCGCGCCTGCTGGTGATCGACGGCCAGACCTTCGAGTCGATGATCCGGAGCAACACCGAGATCGCGGTGAGGATGATCAAGAAGCTCGCCGGGCGGCTCGACGCGATGGGTCGCCAGGTCGAGGCGCTGCTGTTTCGCGATCCGAACGCTCGGGTCGTCCACTGCCTGCAGCAGGAGGCCGAGCACGCGGGGGTGCCGCACCCGGCCGGGGTGGCGGTCGAGATCACCCACGAGCAACTGGCCGAACGCCTCGGGCTGGCTGTCGATGAGGTGCGGACGGTGGTCGACCGATTGGAGCGGGCGGACCTGCTAACCCGGGCGGAATCTGCGTCCGGGCCCGCGGGGGTCTTCGTGGTGGCCGAGGTCGGCAAATTGCAGGAATTTATAGAATTCCTCGACTTGAAGCGGCGCGCTTCCGAGGCCTGAGCGGTTCGTCGCGAGCAAGCTCGCGAGAGCCCCCTAGGTGATCAGAGGAGGCCGCGAGAGAGCCCCCCGTCGCACTGGATCGTCGCGCCGGTGACGTAGCTCGCCTGGCTCGATGCGAGGAAGGCGACCAGGGCGGCCAGCTCGTCGGGTTGGCCGTAGCGGCCGAGCGGGATCGCGCGCTGTCCCTCGCTGCGGACGTGCTCGACGGAGGTCCCACTGCGCTCGGCGCGCTGCTGGTCGAGCTGCAGCAGCCGATCGGTGGCGATCTTTCCGGGGCAGACGTTGTTGACGAGGATGTTGTCCGGGGCGAGCTCGGCGGCCAGCGTCTTGGCCATGCCGGTCACCGCAGCCCGGTAGGCGTTGCTCAACAACAAGCCAGCGATCGGCTGCTTCACCGCGATGCTGGTGATGTTGATGATCCGGCCACCCCCTCGCTTCCTCATCGGGGGCACCGCGGCCCGGGCCAGGCGCACGGCGCTCATCAACACCAGCTCGCCGGCTTGGTGCCAGGCTAGGTCGTCGAAGTCGTCGAACGACCCCAGCGGCGGCCCGCCGGTGTTGTTGACGAGGATGTCGAGGCCTCCCCACTGCTCGAGCACGGAGTCGATGACCCGCGCCGCAGCCTCCGGCTCGGCGAGGTCGGCGGCCACCGTGCACACATCAGCGCCTGTGTCCTGACATATCCGGTCGGCGGCGGCTTCGAGATCATCGAGGGTCCGCGCGCACATCGCCACCCGCGTCCCCTCCCGGGCCAGGGTGGCGGCTACGGCGCGCCCGAGCCCTCGGCTCGAGGCAGCAACCAGCGCGATTTTTCCGTTCAGACCGAGATCCATCGGACTCCACCCCTCGTTTCGTTCGGCCAGCGTTTTAGCCGAAACGCGGTCGCCCCGAAAGCCGTCGACGTGCAAATCTGAATATATCGTCTGGGACGTCGTCGCCTGAATAGTGGGTGGTCACGCGTCGATGCCAAACAACGGTTGTCATGCTCCAGGTGACCCCGTAGCATTGATAGCCTCTAAGACCCAAGGAGGCCCTTTCCAGATGT